>CAYNVN010000037.1:0-14223 GCA_964400655.1 uncultured Lentimicrobiaceae bacterium | reverse complement strand
TCGTGAACCACCAAAACCGTTTTAATAACACTGTCGCAGCCGATGTAGTTATCAAGGCTATCGTAATAGGTTCCGCTTGTTTTTTGATACTTTCCGCCTGCATATATGCTGTCACCCGCACAAAAGGCCGTATCAATTTGTAAAAAGTAAGAGGGTAAAACCGTTATATCAATGGAGTCGAAAACATCACAACTTTTGTTGGTAGCTTTTACCCAGTAAATACCCGTTGTATCGGCAGGAAATATATTCGATGTATCGCCGTTATGCCACAAATATGCTTCGGCATCGGTACCTGCATCAAGTATTAGTGTATCGCCCGAGCAGAAGGTGGTATCGGGGCCAAGGTCAACCGTAGGTTTTTCCGAAATATTTACAAGATGGGTTACGCTTCCTTCCACACCGTCAATCCATACGGTAAGATTAACAAAAAAGAGTCCCTTTTTTGAAAAAAGATGTTTCGGGTCGGGTTCCGTGGAAGAGTTGTTTCCCGAAGCCGCATCTCCAAAATCCCATATCAAAGAATCCGGTTCTGACGAGCTGTTTTCGTGAAACTGTGTTGAATCGCCAAAACAGGTATTTTCAAAATAATAGCCCGGATTAAAGCTGAAAAACGACTGAATAAAAGGGGGCAACCCCCATCTGCTTACTTTGCCTCCCAAACTAACCGAGAGGTAGTTGAAGAGACAGGCGGAACCAATATTGTTGGGTTCGTTTATCACGCTTAAGTATGAGTTTTGATTTTGAGCCACATAAATCCGGTTGTCGGGAGCAAGCTGTAGCGCCCCTTCGGTACCGCTTGATATCTGAACACGGGAACCTACCACATCCGGTGCTTTTAAATTGTATTGGTACAGTATCTTTCCCGGATTACTTTTCCATGTGTTTACGTACAGCAACTCGCTGTTGGGAGAAAACTCGATGCCGTACGGTTCGCCTCCCAAACCGTTATCGGTAATAACGTTCTGGTTGCTGACTTCACCGGTTGTGGTGTTAAAGCCGAATATTTCAACACTTTTTAAACCGGCGTTTGCTTTGGCAATGGTTTTTCCGTCAGGAGATACTTTTAAATAACCTTTGGCATTGTCGACATCGCCCTGTATTACAGCGCCTGCAGAACTAATAACAGGGGTGGTGTTTACACCGTTTGTTGTAACCAGATAAGAGTAAAAGTTGTTGGTGCCCCATTTTTGGGCAATAACCCATATATCGGTGCCGTTGGCGTGGCCTACCGCTGTTACTTTTTCGCAAAGCGGTGCCGTAAGCAGAATGTTTTTCTCACCGCTCACTACATCGCCAAGAAAACTGTTCAGGTTCATATCAACCACCGAGTAACGCAGTCCGTTAGCTCCTCCCACAGGGGTGGTTTGTACCTCATCCACTGTAAAAATGTAAAAGATGTTATTACTGCCGGGTTTGGGTACGATAATTCCCGATTGTGTACTTGAGGGGTCGCCCATTAAACCCGTTCCGTTGGGCATTAGGTTATCGTGCCTGTCCCAAACATGGATACCGTCGGTATAAAAACGTAGCGACCCGTCGGATGTGGAAATGGAGGAGCACCCTTCCATGGTATTTAATGCTCCCGTTAAAATTGGTGTCGGGCTGCCCGACATAAAATTAAGTCCTGCGTTTTGACCGAAATACCAGTTTGCCGCCTGATTTTGTGCATGAAGCTGATACATTGTCAATATCAACAGCAAACCCGCCAGTAAACTTTTAATAATAATCCTATTTTCTCTCTTTATCATGAATATCTGTTTTTTTTACTTTTTTTGCAGGCTTTTTATTCATTTTAATAAAAGCCCATACAAATCCTGCCACAAGGTGAAGCATTACAATTGCAAAGATAATATAGGCAAGCGTGTTATTCATTGTTGGATTGTTTTTTAGAAGTTGTTTCTTTGGGAGTAACTTTTCCGGTTTCGGTGTATTGTTTTAAATCTTTCAATCCGTTATCAAACATGGGTTTCATCATCGACCTGATGGCAGCGCCAAGCAGGCGTTCAGCCGGATAGGATAATCCGGTGATGTGGGTTGACCAGGTTACTTTGGTTCGGGCCGAATCGAGCGGTATAAATTTCCATGTTCCTTCCGCGCCGCCTTTTGGGCCGAAATCGAGTTTGTTTTTAATGAGTTTGAAAGGTTTGGCCTCTACGATGGTCATTTTTCCCTCCCCCATCTTTTTACCTTTCCATTGACGGGTGGCTCCAACACCGGAATCGGGGCCGGAGAAACGATCGGTCATGGTGCTGTCGTGTTCAAAAGGCGACCAGTTTTTCCAGTTTTTCAGGGTAACAACATTGCCGTAAACAGTTGCCGGTGCAGCATTAATTTCTACAGATGAAGTGATGGTGATATTGTCCGGCAGAAAGGCAGCAACAACAAGTGTTAACACAATAATTCCGGTAAGGATAAAGAAAATTAACCTAAGTGTTTTCATCAAAAGAAATATTACATTTACGAATCCTTCATAAAAGGTCAAATATAATACTTCTTTTGATGTTTACAAACTCCGTTAAGTTTGGAGTGACTGAAGTTTGGAGTGCCTAAAGTTTGGAGTGCCTAAAGTTAATACTACGTCGTTCATTGAAACCTCAAACTTCCAAAACCATGTCATTCCGACGACGAAGGAGGAGGCCTGCCCGTCGGGCAGGCGGGAATCTCCCGCAATGAATGACCGAATTTTCTTTTGTTTTAGGGGCAGGCTGCTACCCGGGAGATTCCTCGTCGCTCCCCCGAAAGCTTTCGGGTTCGCTTCCCTCGGAATAACGGTGGGGCTTGTGGGAGGGGTAACGAGTATCAAGCAACCAGCAACCGAAAAGGTTTTCTTTGCGCCTCTGTGTCTTCGCGGTTCCTCAAACTTTCAAACTCTGAACATGCAAACCTTTTACCGACCAGCACCAAGCACCAAGCAACCAGCACCAAGCAACCCCGCCTGTTCTTGTCAGAACATTCGGGCAGGCAGCAACGAGCAACCGGCCACTTCAAATCATTATCTTCCCTGCTCCTTCACCATTTTAAAAACTTTGCTGCCCTTTTCGCCGGTTACATTCAAAAGATAAATACCGTCGGGCAGGTCGGGTATGTCAAGCGAAACCCTGCCGGATAAGGTATTTCTGTTTAACACGGTACGGTAAACTGTTTTTCCTGCGGCATCGGTCATGTAAATATTTAATTTCTGTTGCATAAATGAAGCGGGAACAGATAACATGATGTTTTTGTTGAAAGGTACGGGGTAAGCTTTTAATCCGGTTAAAGCAGGGTCTTCATTCAAACCACTCGGTTCTCCTCCATACATAACGCTGTTCAGATTGCCTGCCGCATCAATGTTTTGAGAAAATCCGTAATATGAGATGTTCAGGTTGCCGTATGCTTCATGATATTTTGCCGGCATTATCAGCTGTCCGTTAAACAGGCCGTCTGTTACATCAACACACTTTTCCGTAAGCAAACTGTCGTACAGTGTAATTTCGCGAACCGGATCGAAATCGCCTTCAACGGTTAACTTAACATAAGGCATATCATAAATGGTGATACGCACTTTTCCGTTAAAGGAAGAAACAAGATTTCCGTTTTCATCGGTAATCCTTCCTTTAATTTTAATGGTTGAACCCGGTGCTATTGTATCGTTAAACAATGCCGTTGCCGTACCGTTTATGGAATCGGTTTGAACGTTATTAACAGGCCATAACGGCTTAATAACCGGGTCGCCGATCAGGTTCCAGTGATTAGTCGGAGGAAATCTGTTTTCTTTAAAAACCGCAAGAAACGCATCTCCAACGCTGTTTGTTTTGTGATCAGTATCAAAAAAGTACTCACTGAACCGTGTTGTATTTTGCCCGTTGATACTGGAAAAAGCCATTCCCGTATTACCGATATAAACAATGGCACCGCCATTTTTATTTTTTAATAAAGTGGTGCCAAGCGAAGTTATCCCGGGATCATCATAGCAGGCCGTACCGGCCCCTCCGCTAATCCATACCGGCAGTTTATCTATATTCTCAAGCTGGGATGCGTCCTCCGTGTCAAAAATATTTTCTTTAGTAAGCGCATGGTAACTGCTGTGTCCTGTAAAGCTGATAAAAAAGCGGCCGTCGGACAGTGCGGTTTTCAGCAATTGGTTTACCTGCGGATAACCGTTTTCCGATGCTTCAAAAAGACTTAGGTAAAGTTTGTTTTGCACAATGTTTGCCTGTTCATCGAGAATAACATCCGAAACCTTATCCTGTTGCATGGAGTGCACCCCGTTATCGCTGTTGTCGGCTATGAGGCTGATTTGGTTTTTCCATGTACTGTACGACGATGATGTGCCGTAATGTTTGATTTTGTCAACCATGTCAGTCGCCACCTCGCTATTATATGCCGGTAACCGTCCGACACTCACCTGATAACCGTCATTAATAAATGAATAGAACATGTCATCGGAAAAACTTTTTGTTAAACTTCCCGACGAGAGCGACTCGTAAGTGGGAACCATTTCGGGCTGTTCGGTGTATTTAATACTGCGATAGTCAAAAGATGCGCTGCCGAGGAGCAGTAAATATTCAGGGCGGCTCTCTTTACCGGATTGTTTAAGTTTTAAAGCAAGCAGATTTCTGATGGCTGCGGGGTCGCGACGGCCGGCAGAAAACTCATTGTAAACCTGGGCAATTTTATAAACCTGAGCGGTAACATTATCGTGCTCCTGGTGATACAACAAAAGCTCTTTGGCGGCATCTTCAAGTTTGTTGTTGGTTATTATTATCAAGCCGGCGGGTTCCGAACCGATAATATCCTGATTTTCCACTATTCCCAGCAGTTCGGGTTTGGGCAGGTCATTGCTGCCTGCAATCCAAAACATCTTTTTTGTTCCGTTATTTAATAAGGTTTTGTACCCGGGGGCAAAGTTGAACAGAAAATATTTTCGCGCAGGACGGTTGTCAACAAAGGTTAGCACATCACCGCTAACCTGACTTTTCATTAACGAAACATTCAACGGATCGGTAACATCCCAAACATAGTGATAATTTTGAGCGTTTTCCAGGCGATAAAAATAAACGCCTTCGTCAATGGCCTCCGCACTTTTTATCTCAATTGATTTAGAGGGATCGGTTATGACGGGCATTTTATTAAGATTCAGCTCAAAATAATCGAGGTAGGCAATTGCCGAGTCGTTGGGCTTGTCAAAAACGAACTTAAGCTGCAAAGCATTGCCTGCTTCCGGTATATCAACCGTGTCATACTGCATTCTGTATGCATACATCCCGTTATCAGGTGTAATAAACGTTGTTATCGAATCAATCAGCACATTGTTTAAATAAACTTTAAATGCACCATTTTCGGTGGCGTTTGTTCCGAAAGCAAAATAGAGTTTCCCTCCTTTAATTACATCGCCCTCATAATTATAATTATACACCCGTTCGGTTGTGTCGTCAAACATTTCACCCACCCAGGTTCTTCCGCTGTTCAGCGGATTATAGAGCTCTTTTTCGTGCAAAACCGAAAGTGATAGCCACGAAATGGTATCGGTTGGGGTTTGTGAACCTGTATCCTGAATTTCAATTCGTTTCGGGTCGCTGTCATCGGTACGTAAATAATAATATACTTTATTGCAATAGGGATTGGTATTATGCCGGTACGATTTCATCCCGGGGTCATAATACCAGGTTACGGGGCCTTCACCATAGAACAATATATAATCTCCCTGATCGAAAGTTCCGTCGCCACTATCGTCAATCAGGATGGCCATTTTTTGAAGGTCATAAACAAAATCGTCGGAATAATCCTCCTTAATAGCACCGGCTGCCATGCCGTATAGGTTCATTTTGTCGGAACTTAAATTTTCAACATCAACTCCCATCTCCTTCAGGTCAGAATAGGTAAGCCTGTAAATACCGGCTTCTTCGGTAGAAATCTTAACCCAGCTGCCTTGCGACAGTACTGAGTGTGTTTGCGCTCCGGCATAAAAACCGGCACATACGAATGCAATTAAAAACAATAATTGTTTCATCATAAAAGGTTTAATTAATAATATGTTGGTTAAAAGAGGGTAGAGTGTTTTTCCATTATTTTAATAACGGAAAATGTTGTTAATATTGTATTGGTGTTGATGTTATTTATTTTTTACCCCATAAAACAGGGTTTCAAAACCAACTTAATTTCTATCTTTATGCGATTAAAAGTACGGTTATGAATTACGACACATTTACGATTAAGCTAAACGACGGTTTAAACATCCACCTTCACCGGTGGGTTCCCCAAAACCCCGATAAACTATTGTTTTTGATTCACGGCTCGGTTGAGCACGCCAAACGTTACGAACATTTTGCCAAAGCATTAAATGAAAAGGGGTTTGTGGTTATTGCACCCGACCACAGGGGACATGGTTTAACGGCCAAAGAGAGCGGAATATTTTCGCATTTTGGTGATAACGACGGTTTTGTAAGAGCTGTGCAGGACACATCCCAAATTCTTGACCATATCATTGCATTGTATCCTGACCTGCCAAAGGCTGTTTTCGGACACAGTTTGGGTTCGTTTATGACGCGTATGCTGATTTCACAGCGGGGCAACGAGTTTAAAGCGGCCATTCTTTCGGGAACAAGCCGGGGCAACACCCTCGAATTAAAGGGGGGGATTATGCTGGCCGGGCTCTGGTCGTTGTTTACCGATAAAAATATTCCGAACCAAAAATTCAACGACTTTTTATGGGGACAGATTAATGCCAAAGTAAAAAACCGGAAGGGAACCCTCGATTTTATCAACAGCGATGAAAAAGAGGTTGAAAAATATGTTGCCGATCCGTTAAACGGCAATACCATCACCATTGAGTTTGGCATACAAATGTCGAAAGCCCTTCTGATGGTGCGTAAAAAAGAGGTGTTTCGGAATACACCCGGCAAATTGAACATTCTTCTTGCCTCGGGAGCGGACGATCCGCTGGCAAACAAAGGAAAAGATATTGAACTGATTGCCCGTAAATACAAAGAGGCCGGCGTAAAAAATGTTACGGTAAAACTTTATTCGGGTGCCCGGCACGAAATAATTAACGAACCGATAAAGGATATGGTAATCGGTGATATGATAAACTGGCTTTCTGACAATGTTTAACAAAACCTGAACATGCTAAACGAACTTTTAAAACCGTACGATATCATTCTTGCATCCGGGTCGCCACGCAGAAAACAGCTGCTGTCAGAAATGGGCATCCGTTTCAGGGTTGAAACGCGCCCCGTTAACGAAATAATCCCCGAAGGAGCATCACCTGAAGATGCCGCCCTGTTTTTAAGCCGCTTAAAAGCCGGTGCTTTTGAGCCGGACTATTTTACGCCGGGAAGGATAATTATTACCGCCGATACCATTGTTGCGCTGGGAAACAAAATATTAGGCAAGCCCAACGGATATGAGCAGGCCGTTGAAATGCTAAAGCAGCTTTCGGGTAAATGCCACAAGGTAATTACCGGTGTAACCATCCGTTCAAAAGCAAAAGAGCGTGGATTTATCGTTTCAACCGATGTTTACTTTAAAACACTTTCCAATACCGAAATTGAATATTACGTAAGCCGGTTTCGTCCGTTTGACAAGGCAGGAGCATACGGAATACAGGAATGGATAGGGCATGCCGGAATTGAAAAGATTGAAGGTTCCTATTTTAATGTGGTGGGACTGCCCACGCACCGGCTCTATGAAGAGTTAATAAAATGGCCAGAAGATTAATGCTTTAGAGAGGCCGGTCAGGTTTTGTTTTCTTTGTTAATTACTTTTATCAGCGTTTGGGCTTTGAGTTCGGTTTCTTCCCACTCTTTTTCAGGAATGGAATCGGCTGTAAAACCACCGCCTACATACAGGTTAATGTTGTCGGATGTTATTTCGGCGCATCGCAGGTTTACAAACAGGTCCGACCTGCCGTTTAGTTTCCAGGGGCCCAAATAACCTGTATAAAACCGTCTGTCGTGTTTCTCGAAAGCCTGAATGATTTTGTAGGCATTGGTTTTGGGCAAACCACAAACGGCCGGTGTGGGGTGTAGCCCTTTTATCAGCGAACCTGTTTTGTCCTCAAGCTGTTCAGCCTTAACTTCAAAGATGGTTTGTAAATGGGCGATGTGGCCGGCAGCTACCGTTTTAACCGGCCCTTCATAAAATTCCTCAATACCAAGTTTTTTCAGCTGGTGACTGATATAATCAGAAACATATTGTTGTTCTTCCTTTTCTTTGCTACCCCAAATGATATTTTTACCTTTTTCTATTTTAGCGGTTCCTGCCAGCGACATAATGACCACATCTCCGTTCTTTTTCCTGCTAAGCAGAATTTCCGGTGTAGCTCCAACCCACATACCCGAATCGGGAATAAAAAAGAGATAAACAAAGGCTCCCTTATAATTTTCTGCCAGTTTTAAGAAGAAATCGCTGACACTAAAACTTTTCTCACGCTTAAGACTGATAACCCTTGACATAACCACTTTGTCCAGTTGTTTCCGCTTTAGCTTCTCAATTACAAACTCAGCCATTTCAAGATATTCATCCCTTGTCATCTCGCAGGCAGGCATAAACCCGTTGGGTTTATTAACAGAAACGGTTTTTTTTATTTTGTTCAGTATATCTTCAAAACCTTTGCTTTCGCATGCAAACAGGTCGTTTCTTATAAAATATCCCAAACCGGTTTTTACCGACTCAAAAGGGGCAATTAAAAACCCGTTTAAATTACAAATTTCATCAATATTGTAAACGAGGTGTACCGGTTCGCTTTGTGCTATAATACAAATTTCGCCCGAACCGGGATATTGATATACGGCAAAAGGAAATGCCTTTTTAATGAGTAAATCAATTACATTTATTAATGGTTCGCTGTTAGTTTTCACTTTGTTTGTATCAAGTTAAATTTTAGATTGTTTTATGGTTGTTTTGTTTTACAGGCTGTAATATACAGCAAAATAGAAAACAAAGATTATGTTGTTTTTAATATAATCAGATAAATCTACAAAAAAAGCACCGGTTCCGGTTATATTTTTACAATCTTTTTTATTACAACCTTATGTTTCAGCTTAATTTTTAAATAATAAACACCGGCCGGAAGTGCCGATACCTCCAGTTTTAACCCGGATGCCTCGTTATGATTATCTGCTGACAACATCCTGTTACCGCTTAGTCCATACAGTTCGGCTTTAATTATATGTTTGCCCTTTACGGTTAACACATCGGAAACGGGTACCGGACCAACGGAAACAGCCTCTTTCGAAACATCGTTAACCGCTTCACCCACAATGGTAACCTCAAAAAAAGCCGTATCGCTTAAACAACCTCCCGGACGTTCCGCCACCGCTTTTAGCACACCTGTTCCGCCACCGCCCCAGGCGATTGCAATCCGGTTAAAGGCGGGAGTGTCCACCACCACACCGTTCACCGGAAACCAATGATAAATATTTTGATAAATAAGTGGTGCGGTATAGGTAAAAGGTTTTCCGAAATAGGGTTGTTCTTCGCCTTCTATTTCAAAACTTTCAGGATAATCGTTTATTCTCAATTTTAACTGACGGATGCTGTCGAACCCGCAACGGTTAACATAATATTTTTCATAAGTTCCCTCCTCATCGTAAACATCTCCTTCCCATTCGTAGCTTTGTCCGTCGCATATATTAACAAAATCTTTCACAACATTTTCTTCACACAGTTTAACCGTCCATGTATCCATTTTTCGTTTATCGTGTCCCAACACGTCGCCGCTTTTTGAAATGGCATATCCGGTAATTCGGTAACCGCCGTCGTTACATATATCGGCACCATAGGCCACTTCGTGATACATACCTCCCAACGGTCGTTGCCACTCCATTTTGCCGTCGTTATTAAGTTTTACGATCCACATATCACGGCCTCCGTGATTGCCTTCCACATCGCCATCCTGCGAATAGGTGTATCCCGACACAAGGTATCCTTCGCCGTCAGCGGTCAAAACATCGTTTGCTATTTCGTCCATTGAACCGCCAAAGGAATGATCCCAGATAATTTGTCCGTTTTTATCAACCTTTAACACTCTGTAGTCGTTTTTGCCGTTATTTTCAATACCCTTTTCGCCCGTTCTGGAACTTCCTGCGAGAATGTATCCTCCGTCATGCGCCTCAATCATATCCGAACCGGCATCACTTTCTTCATCTCCATAGGTTTTTTCCCAAACAATGGTGTCGCCTTTCATATTAAACCGAATCAGCCAGTAATCGGATTTGCCGTGATTTACCGCCACGTCACCGTCATCCGATTTGGTATTTCCGAAAATCATCAACAGCGTGTCATCCAGTACGATTAAGGCTTTGCCGTTATCCACATCGCTTCCGCCGAGGGTTTTTTCCCACAAAAGGTTTCCCTGATCATCAATTTTAAAAAGCCACAAATCCGACTCGCCGTGGTTAAACCCAACCTGATGATCGGCTGAACGGGTGCTGCCTGTTACCACAAAACCGCCTTCCGGCAGCTTTGCTACGGCATCGGCCCGGTCGTATGCCGAACCGCCGTAATTTTGTTGCCATAAAATATTTCCTGCCGTATCTGTTCTTACAAGCCAGCAGTCACCCAGTCCGAAATTGGAGCTTAAGTCGCCATTGTTTGAAGCTGCCGAACCTGCCAGCAGAAATCCCGTATCGCCCAACGGCAAAACGGCATTAACGGTTTCGGTGGATGAGCCTCCGTAAAACCTCAGGTTGGTAATTGAGGTGTCGTCATCAATTTTGGCAAAATAAAAGTTGGAACAGGTATCGCTTACCAAATTGTCGCCCACAACAAAAAATCTATTTTGCACAACCGCAACACCTTTTCCGTAATTGATTTCATCGCTGTTAAACACCTTTTGATTCATCAGATAACTCTGTTGGCCAACCGAAAATACCGAAAAGCAAAACAGAAAAATCATGTATAAAAACAAACTAATTTTTCCCGTCCCGTTCATTTGTTATCATATTGTTTTAACTTTGGTAAAGATAATACAACAAATCATTTGTACCGATGACTTTTTCCGACAGAATCCTTAAGTTTTACCGTTCCATTGCAATACATGAGCAACTTCCAAATGGTGTTGAAGTCCTTAACCCTTACCAAAACAAAGAGGTGATGGAGGTATGCACCGCCTTTTATAACAAATATTATAACGACAGCAAAGGACGTGTTATGATACTGGGCATCAATCCCGGCAGATTTGGTGCAGGGGTAACCGGCATCCCTTTTACCGATCCGGTAAGGCTTGAAAACAACTGCGGCATTAAAAACAGTTTTGCCAAAAAGGGTGAATTGTCGTCGGAATTTGTTTATCTGCTGATCGACAAAATGGGCGGCCCGGAACATTTTTTCCGGCATTTTTATCTGGGAGCAGTAAGTCCGCTGGGATTTATTAAAGAGGGAAAAAACTACAACTACTACGATTCGCACGAACTGACCCGCGCCCTTAAATCGTTTATCACAAAAAGCCTGATTGAGCAAATTGGGTTTGGCATTGTTTTTAAAAGGGTTTACGTGTTGGGGCAGGGCAGAAATTACGACTACCTGAAAATGCTGAACCTCGATTTGAATCTTTTTGAAGAGCTTATTCCGCTGCCGCACCCCCGGTGGGTTATGCAATACCGCCGCAAACAGCTTGACGAAATATTAACCTCCACCATCAAAACGTTGATAACGTAATACCCGCACTGCATACATTTTTAAACCTTTTTGATGAGGTTTTTAATCTATTTTTGACCCGTTAATAGTGATAAGTGAAACATCTGCTTTTTATACTGCTTTGGTTGTTTACGGCTGCTCTTCAGGCACAGACCTTTATCGAAGGAAAGGTGCTTGACGGAAACAATAAAAAACCGCTGGCGTTCGTCAATATTATTACCGCGGACGGCAAACAGGGTACCGTAAGCGATATCGACGGAAAGTTTAAGATTTACATTAACAATAATAATCCCACCCTTAAGCTAACCTATATTGGTTACGAGCCGCTCGATTACACTCCCGATACAACAAAGAGGTTTCAAACAATACTGATGAACCCAAAAGCCGTTAATCTTGATGAGGTAACCGTTTTCCCGGGTGTTAATCCCGCCCACCGTATCATCAACCTTGTAATTGCCAATCGTGATAAAAACAATCCTGAGAACCTGCCCCAATTTACCTACGTATCCTACGATAAAATGATACTTACGGCCGATGCCGATTCGCTGATGAAAAAAGACACGGCCCTGATGGATACATCGGAACTTAAAATCCGCCGGGTTCTCGACAAACAGGATTTCTTTATTATGGAAACCGTTACCGAACGTAAATACATGAGGCCCAAACTCAATCAGGAAAATGTGCTGGCCACAAAGGTTTCCGGATTTAAAAACCCGGTGGTGGTTTTTATGCTGTCGCAGATACAATCCACCTCTTTTTACGACGAAAAAATTAACATCATTAACAAAAGTTACATCAATCCCATAAGTAAAGGCAGCACCCGTAAATATTTCTTTTTACTTGAAGACACCACTTACAACAACCGTGGCGACACCACCTTTATTATTTCCTATCGTCCGCGGCGCAACAGCAAATTCGACGGATTAAAAGGGTTTTTGTACATAAACAGCAACGGCTGGGCAATTCAAAATGTAAAAGCATCCCCATGGAAAGATACAACCGGTTTAACGGTTCAAATCCGTCAGTCGTACAGGCAAATTGACGGTCACTGGTTTCCGGTGCAGCTGAATACCGATATTATTTTTACCAATATGAAGATAGCTGCAGGCAAACATCAATACGATATGGTTGCCCACGGAAACAGCTATATTAGAGATGTTAACCTGCATCCGGGATTAAGAAAAAGGGACTTCGGCTTTTACGAAGTGGAAGTGGAACAGGGTGCCGGTAAAAAAAGCAACGACTACTGGAGTAAATACCGTACCGATTCGCTTACTGATCGCGAAAAAGAGACCTACCGTGTGATTGATTCCATTGGAGCGGAAACCAATTTCGACAAATATGCCGCAACGGTGCAAAGCCTTATGTCGGGCGTAATTCCATGGGGGCCGTTTGATTTTGATATGGACAGGTTTTTTCATTACAACAATTACGAAGGCTTTTATGCCGGGGTTGGATTGCACACCAATCAGAAACTGTCGAAAAGGTTTGGTGTTGGCGGTTTCTGGGGATACGGTTTTCACGATAAGACGGCAAAATACGGAGCCGATGTTTCAATGATTGTACACAAACGTTCCGAATCAACCCTGAAATTTAATTACTACTTTAATGTGTTGCCCGAAGCGGGAACCTCCTTTTTTACCGATAACAATCAAATTTGGAACACCAGTTATTTTGGTCAGTTTTTTACCAAAAGGATGAACATAACCAGAGGGTACCAATTGAGTTACCGGTTCAGGGTAAAGGCTTTTCGCGATTTTAAATGGAATCTGGCCTATACACGGCAAAGTAAACAGGCGTTTGAGGATTATGTTTTTACTCCGTTCGGCAGTACGCCGGGACAAACCTATGAGCTGTCGAAAGCAGGAATCGAATTCAGGTTTGCCTACCGCGAAAAAATCATACAAACCACCAAAGGGCCGGTTTCGTTCGGTTCCGATTATCCGGTTATCTGGTTTAAATATACGGCAGGCATAAAGAATGTTTTTAACAGCAATGTAAGTTTTAACCGTATCGACCTGCGCATATTACACACTGTAAAAACCAACTATTACGGCTATTTTACGTGGCTTTTAAAAGGGGGCATGGTAACGGGTGATGCGCCTGTAACCGAACTCTTTTCGCCGCAGGGTACTTATGCCGTGTTTACCGTATTTGCCCCTTACACATTCGGAACCATGCGCTCGGGCGAGTTTTTATCGGATAGCTATGCTTCGCTTTTCTTAACATGGGATTTCAGAGACCTGTTATTCAACATCGGTAAATGGAAACCCCAGCTTTTATTGCTGACCAATTTTACTTTCGGCGCTCTTAAACACCCCGAACAACACTTAAACTATGATTTTAAAACACCCGAAAAAGGATATTTCGAGTCGGGCTTTGTTGTGAGGAAACTTTTGAATCTTCAGGTATATGATTTGGGATTGGGCCTTATGTACCGTTACGGGCCATATGCGCTTCCGGCTGCCAAAGATAATTTTGCCTGTAAACTTAGTTTGTATTACGGGTTTTAGTTTTACCACGTTCTTAGGTTTGTATTTGCTTATTACTTTTTGAACTATCTTCTACAGTAGAATATCCATAATTTCAGGCTGTTAACTTTAAACA
>CAYNVN010000036.1:0-4207 GCA_964400655.1 uncultured Lentimicrobiaceae bacterium | reverse complement strand
GAACCAAATTTCCTACCTTTGATTTATTATTTTTTCCGGAGGGTTTTCGTTATTTAAAATTGTATTTTTTAATGTCCAGCTAATGGACTGATAAATTATGTTTTGTTGTCCGTGATAATCCATTCGGTTTATCTTTTTCCAAGAAATAATCATGGCTTCGCGCACCATATAATAAAGTTTCGTGTGGGTTTCGGTAACAGGTTTAAAGGTGTTAAGTACACCGTTTATGTTTGAATAGTACTTTTCAATAATGGTACCCTTATCGTTGATGTATTGCTGGTTTAAAAAAAGTATAATGTTTAAACAGCCGGTTATGAGTTTGTCTTGCTGTGCGGTTGTAATCGCAGGGTAGTAGTTCAAATAAAGCCAGTAGTTGTTCCCAAAAGTTTGTTTAAACCTGGTTTCTTCATATATTTTACCGTTGTTACAGATATATTCGTAAAGCACATCAATATCATTTAAAACCTTTGAAATGGTTTTTTGCTTAGATTTAAAAACAGAATTAAACAGTTGCTGTAACATGATGTACGATTTACAACAACAAAAGTATTGCGGCAGTATGTTTTATAAAACAGCAGAATCACCAAATCCTTCTGCAAATAATTTTGATTTTTTTCTACGCAAAATGCGTAGAAAAAACAAAACCTGTCAGATAAAACTTATAAAATGAAACAGAAAAACCCGTACCGATAAGGTACGCAGATGCTACAAATTAATCTCTACAAATGCCGAAAAGCCTCTTCCTTTTGTGCTTTTTATGGTATGCTTTCCACCGATGATTTCAATACGGCTTAATATGTTTTGTAAACCAAGCCCGCTATTTTTTGTATTGATTACCTTTTTGTAATCGAACCCTTTACCGTTATCGTTATATGCAACAAACAGGATATTATCTTTTTCAATAAGCGAAATGTCAATGGCTGTTGCTCCGGCATGTTTCAGGGTATTGTTTATCATTTCAGTGATCATCCGGTAAACCGACAGCTCAATAATTGTTTCGTATTGCTTATTAAGATTAACCATTGTTAAATTAACCTTTATGCTTCCCGAAGCATTTATCTTATCGGCAAAAGAGCGAATTGAATACTCCAGTCCGTTATCCTTTATTGAAGCCGGCATAATATTGTGCGAGATGGTACGGGCATTTTGAATGGCTTCGTCAAGCAGGTTGTTCGACTGTTTAAGCAGTTTTTTACGCTCGGTTTCCATAACCGCACTATCCCCCATTTCGTTAATATAAAGTTTTAATGTTGACAGCAAGGCCCCCATGGCATCGTGCAACTCACCTGCAAAACGTTTACGCTCGTTATATTCGGTATTAATCACGGCATCAAGCACTCTTCTGTCGGCTTTTTGCCTGAGCATACTCTTTTCGGCAATTTGTTTGTTTTTAAACGATTTGTATGCGAGATAAATGGCCACCAGCAAAAGCAATAAAATGATAATAACCGAAACAAACAGTATTTGCCGGTTTTGCAACCGCGCTTTCTCCAGTTCATTTTGTTCGGTAAGCAATCTTATCTTTTCTTCTTTTTCGCGGGTTTGAAATTTTGTTTCCAGTTCGGCAATCCGCTTATCGTGTTCCTTATTAAAAATGGTGTCGTGAACGGCTGCACCGGTTTTAAAACACTCAAAAGCCTTCTTATAGTCGGCTAATTTGCTGTAGATTCTTGCCAGTGCCAGATTACCTGTCATAATAAACTTGGAGGTACCTGTTTGCCCGGCAAGCTCAACACTCTTTTTATAATGTTTTATTGCCTTTTTATAGTGTTGCGTGGAATCGTATAACTGACCGATCATAAAATGCGTATTGATCAATCCCTCGGGATAACCAAGTTTCTCACTTAAACCAAGGGCTTTGTTAAAGTAAACCAATGCTGTATCGTAAATATTGAGATCGCGATACACGCTCCCCATGTTAACATAGCTTTCAATTAACGAAAACTCATTGTTTTCCTTTTGAAACAACTTCATAGATGCCATAAAATAGTAGCGGGCACTATCGTAATCGGGAATGGCAAAATAGGTACTGCCCAAGTTATTCAGGCTTTGCGAAAGCCAATAACTGTTGTTGGACTTTTTTGCCAGCTCCAACGATTTATAGTTGTATTCCAGCGCCTTATCATAATTTTTCAAATCTATGTAAGAAGCTCCGATGTTACTTAAGCAGTTTGCCTGACCGGATACAAGACCGATCTTCCGCGAAAGTTCAAAAGCTTTTAAATAGTTATTGATTGCCAGTGAATACCTGCTTTGATAATAATAAACGTTGGCAATATTGGTAATGGTTGCCAATACCCGTTTAATATAAACCTTATTTTCAGGATCAGTGTCAAGCAGTTTATTGGCAATGGACAAAGCCTTGTTAAGGTTGTCGAGCGCTTTTGAATAGTTGGCTTTCACAATCATAACAACCCCGAGTGTATTGTAACTGTTGGTTAAGTATAAATCGTTTTTTATTTGCTCCGATGCGTTGATGGCTTTTCTTGCATAAAATCCGGCACTGTCGCTGTTGGTGTACATATATTCCCACGCGATATCCAAACAGGTATTAACGTAATTGGTGTCGGCAATCTCAAAGTCTTCAAGTACATTTTTCAGGCTATCGGCCACATTTGCCGGATAAAGAGCGGTAGCCTTTAACAGAACCGCAACAAGAAAAACAAGAGCAGTTATCTTATAATCAATGCGTAGTATGTTACAGTGTTTCACATTAAAATTGTTTACAGTGGTTTTTCGTAATTATATATCAATCAGTTTATGTTTAATGGCATAAATGAGCAGGCTGACAATGTTTTTTGATCCTGTTTTTGAGATTAGGTTGTTTTTATGGGTATCAACCGTACGTTTACTGATAAACAGCTTTTCGGCAATTTCGTCGTTTGAGTGGCCTTTACCGATTAACTTCAGCACTTCCAGTTCACGGTCGGTAAGCATAACTTCCGGTTCGCTGTTGTTACCGTTCCCCGTAAATCTTTTTGTAAAATATGGCAGCAGTTCGGGGGAGAAATAGTTTTGTCCGCTACCCACGGTTTTTATGGCATTAAACAAAACCTCTTTCATTACATTTTTCAAAATAAATCCCCTGGCCCCTGCCTGTAATATTCGTTCCAGGAACTCCTCTTCACCAAAAGTAGAGAGCACCAGCACTTTTAATTCGTTATTTATTTTTAAGGCGCGTTCGGTGGTTTCAATGCCGTTTATCCCTCCCATTTTAATATCCATCAGCACCACATCAAAATCTGCATTTTGCATTAATCCCAAAAACTCCTCTCCGCTGCCTGCTTCTCCGGTCACTTCAATATCGCGACACCTTTCGAAAACCATCTTTAACCCGTTACGAAATATTTCGTGGTCGTCAACAATAAATACTTTTATCGGGTTGCTCATAATTTCACTTTTGTTAAAGTGATTAAAAGTAAAAAAAATATAAAAATGGTAAGGAAATATACTTGTAAAGTTTGGAATGCGCTAAAGTACTTGGAGTGCCTAGAGTGCGCTAAAGTTTGGAGTGCCTGGAGTGCCTAAAGTTTGGAGGACTTGGAGTAAATTACAAATTGCAAGTACCAAAAACCAAAAAAATTCCAAATTAGGAAAGCAAAAAATCCAAAACTACGTCGTTCATTTAAACCTTGAACTTCCAAACCTTGAATTGGCTTCAGGCAAATCAAAAATCATAAATCTGCAATCAAAAATCTACAATTATATAGTGCCTGGAGTGCGCTAAAATGTGGAGTACTTGGAGTAAATTACAAAATTCAAGCGCCAAATATCAAACCTGCCCTGCCGGCAGGCGGGCAATTTCTAAATACTAATAATAAAAACCCAAAACTACGTCGTTCATTTATAAACTCGTCATTTCGAGGGAGGCACGACCGAGAAACCCCCTACTATCGATGACCGAACTCTCTTTTGCCAAAAGGGCAGGCTGCTCCTCAGGAGATCCCCGCCCGTACCGAACGGTACGTTCGGGCAGGCCTCAGTCGTACCTCCTTCGGGATGACGATGGGCTGTGCGGAAGGGGTACTTTGTCCAACCGAAAAGCTTTTCTTCGCGCCTTTGTGTCTTCGCGGTTCATTGAAACCTCAAACTTCCAAACCTTGAATTTTTAAACTTGCCGTCAGGCCCGCTTGCCGGACGGGCAGGCAAATCAAAAATCTTAAATCAAAAATCTGCAATCATAAATTAAAAGTGACTGAAGTTGAGC
>CAYNVN010000035.1:0-26303 GCA_964400655.1 uncultured Lentimicrobiaceae bacterium | reverse complement strand
TATCGGGAAACTGAGCTATAGGCCCGGTCTTTTTAGCTTGCGCTGAAAAGGGCTGCAAATTTACAAATTCATCGGCAATTTGCAATGAGATTGAAAAAAAATATTTTTCTCATACTTCACACCGTTTATTTTCGTTTTTTTACAAAACGATTAAAATTTACCTAATCTGAATATACCGGAAACATCAAAAAATAAATTCTAAACAGGTTTTGATTTTTTAATTATTGTGATTTATTTGGGTTTTGTAAATTGTGATTTTTGCCGGATATTACGCAAATGTTAGTAAGAAATTATAAAAATGGGGTCATTTAAAATTACCGGTGGTAAACCGCTTAGCGGTTCCATTGTTCCGCAGGGGGCTAAAAACGAAGCATTGCAGGTTTTATGTGCTGTATTGCTTACTCCTGAAAAGGTGGTTATTGATAACGTGCCGGATATAAGGGATGTTAACAAACTGCTTGACCTGTTGCGCGGATTGGGGGTTTCTATTGAAAAGACATCGGCTTCACGGTTTGAATTTGTTGCCGACCGTGTTAATCTCGATTATCTTCAATCGGAGGAGTTTTACAAAAAGGCAACCCAAATCAGGGGAAGCATTATGATTCTGGGCCCGCTATTGGCCCGTTTCGGGAAAGGTATTATTCCGCAACCGGGGGGTGATAAAATCGGCCGTCGCCGGCTTGATACCCATTTTAACGGATTAAAAAAACTGGGGGTTGATTTCTTTTACGACGAAAAGGATCAGTTATACAGGGTTACAGCCCGTAAGCTGACAGGCTCTTTTATGCTGCTTGATGAAGCATCGGTTACGGGAACCGCCAATATTTTAATGGCGGCGGTGTTGGCCGAAGGTGAAACAACCATCTTTAATGCTGCCTGCGAACCCTATCTTGTTCAGTTAAGTAAGATGCTCAACCGCATGGGGGCCAACATAAGCGGGATAGGTTCTAATCGTTTGGTGGTACGGGGCGTAAAACAATTGCACGGTACGGAACATATCCTTTTGGCCGATATGATTGAGGTGGGATCTTTTATGGGGCTGGCAGCCATGACCGCATCGGAGCTGACCATAAAAGGGGTAAACCTTTCCGATTTAGGTATTATCCCCGATGTGTTTGAGCGTATCGGTGTTAAAGTTTATCAAAAAGGAGCGGATATTTATATCCCGAAATACGAACACTATTCAATACATACCTTTATCGATGGTTCCATTATGAACATATCGGATGCACCATGGCCCGGCTTTACTCCCGACCTCATAAGCATTGTGCTGGTGGTGGCAACTCAGGCAAAAGGGAGCGTGCTCATTCATCAGAAAATGTTTGAAAGCCGTCTCTTTTTTGTAGATAAGCTCATCGACATGGGAGCCCGTATTATTTTGTGCGACCCGCACAGGGCTACGGTTATCGGCCTCGACCGGACACCTGCTTTGCGCGGTATAAAAATGACATCGCCCGATATAAGGGCCGGTGTTGCGTTGCTGATTGCAGCACTGTCGGCCAACGGCACAAGCATCATCGATAATATTGAACAAATTGACCGGGGCTATCAAAATATTGATGAAAGGTTAAGGGCACTCGGCGCTCAAATAGAACGTGTTGATTAAGGGTTTATAACAATATTTTTTGTTTTGGCCGGCAAACAGGATGGCGGCTTTGAAGTATTGTAAACTTCAACTTTTCAACGTGGTAATCAAAAATGGATGGGGTACCAATCTTCCGGGGAAGGTTTGTCTTTTCCACATCAAAATATGTTTATATTTGCATACGTTTAAAAAAGCATGAAAAAAGCGTTAGCACTCATATTATCCATAACCATTTTGGTTTTATCGGCTGTTCCTTGTGATGAGCACGATGAAAGCATGGTGTCGCAATCTGAGAATATTGTGTTGAGTATGGATCACGCCCATGGTGCCGATTTTTGCAACCCTTTTTTCTTTTGCCACCCCGGACATAATGCTTTTGTTAATCCTGATAATTTTTACCTGAGTTTTACGATTTCAAAGATTTTAGTCAAAAGCCAAAATCCATACTTTATTGAAACGGAGTTTTTAAGTCCGGTGTGGAACCCTCCCAAAGTTTAGTTTTTCTTTTTCTGTTTATTAAAGGGCTTTCCGCTCTTGAATATACCTTGTTTTTAACAAGGTTATGAAGTGTTTGTTTGGAACATTGCCAAGCGTTATGCTGCGCATTATCAATTATTTAAAAAGAAAAATTAAACCAATTTATTTATGATTAATAAAATTATTTCCTTTTCCATCAATAACAAGCCTGCAATTTGGCTTATGACAGCGGCACTTATAATAGGCGGTTTGTATTCGATGACAAAAATACCGTTGGATGCGGTGCCCGATATTACAAACAATCAGGTACTTGTTATTACAACGGCGCCCAATCTCGGCACGGAAGATATCGAACAGTTTGTAACTTACCGGGTGGAGCTTGCCGTTGCCAATTTACCCGGTGTTGTCGAGATCAGAAGTATCTCGAGGTTCGGTTTATCTGTGGTTACCATTGTTTTTAAGGATGAGGCCGGAACTTTTCTGCCCCGTCAACTGGTGAGTGAAGCACTGGCTGATATCAAGGAGAAAATTCCGGAAGGTTTCGGCAGGCCTTTTATGGCTCCCATAAGTACCGGGCTTGGAGAGATTTATCAATACACGCTTGAGGTTGATCCGAAATTTGATACGGTGTACGATGATATGAAGTTGCGTACCATTCAGGACTGGATAGTAAAGCGGCAAATGGCCATGCTGCCGGGTGTGGTGGAGGTAAACTCCTTTGGCGGCAGAATGAAACAGTATGAGGTTGCCGTTGATCCCGACAAACTGAGGAGCATGAACCTTACCATCACCGATATCTATAATGCCTTGAAAAAGAACAATAGAAATACGGGCGGTGCGTACATCGAAAAAAATCATCGTGCCAACTTCATTCGGGGCGAAGGACTGATGCGTTCGCTCGATGAAATACGTAACACCCCTGTAACCTCGGTTATGGGGCAGCCGGTGTTTATTCGCGACGTTGCCGAGGTAAAACACGGAAGTTTTGTGCGGTACGGTGCTTTTACCAAAAACGGCAAAGGTGAAGCGGTTGGCGGTATTGTGATGATGCTGAAAGGCGAAAACTCTAATCAGGTAATTGCCCGTGTAAAGGAGCGTGTTGCCGAAATTCAAAAATCACTTCCCCCCGGCATTACCATAAAACCTTTCCTTGACAGGAGCAAACTAATAAAAAGTACCACAAATACCGTTGCGGAAAATCTGGCACTGGGAGCTTTGATTGTGATATTTGTGCTGGTATTTTTTCTTGGCAACCTGCGTGGCGGATTAATAGTGGCATCAACCATTCCGCTGGCAATGCTTTTTGCCTTTATGATGATGCACCTTTTCGGTGTGTGGGCAAACCTTATGAGCCTTGGAGCACTCGATTTTGGAATTCTTGTGGACGGAGCCGTAATTATTGTTGAAAGCATGATTTTTTACCTTCATAAAAAAGAATATATCGGCATAAAACTTTCCAAAGAAAAACGTGATAAACTGGCTTTCAAATCTTCGGGAAGGATGATGAATTCGGCATTTTTCGGACAACTCATCATCCTTATTGTATTTATTCCGGTGATGGCATTGCAGGGTGTGGAAGGTAAAATGTTTAAGCCGATGGCCATGACTTTCGGCTTTGCCGTGCTGGGTGTTGTTATTTTGTGCCTTACCTATATCCCCATGATGACCGCTACATTTTTACAACCACCTAAAACAGATAAAAAGAACGCGGGTGATAAAGTAATAGCCTTTTTTGAAAATTTGTACAGGCCTGTTATAGCCTTTTCAATAAAGCGCAGTTCAACCGTGTTGATTGTCGCATTGATATTACTGCTTTCGGGCGGATGGATGTTTTCGAGAATGGGAGCCGAGTTTATGCCCCAGTTGGACGAAGGCGATTTTGCTTTTCAGGCTTTTTTAAAACCGGGAACATCATTGACGGAGGTGAAAGATGCCTCCACAAAAATCGAGAAAATCGTTTTGGAAAACTTTCCCGATGAAGTGGAGTCGATTCAAAGCCGTATCGGTGTGGCAGACCTGCCCATGGACCCAATGCCCATGGATATTGCCGATATCTTTGTGATTCTTAAACCCAAAAAGCAGTGGAAACGGGCAAACACAAAAAAGGAACTGATCGATAAGGTTAAAGAAAAAGTTTGCGTGCTGCCGGGAATAAACTATGAATTTACGCAACCCATCGAAATGCGCTTTAACGAGCTTTTAACAGGTATCAGAGAAGATGTGGCCATAAAACTTTACGGCGACGATTTGAATGTTTTGGCCGATAAAGCAACCGAAATTGCAGGGCTGATAACCGGTATTGATGGCGTGGCGGGCGTTAAAGCAGAAGCCACACGCGGACTTCCGCAAATAACAGTAAATTACAACAGACAAATGCTGGGTCGTTACGGGCTGAACATTGATGATGTGAATCTCGTTATTGAATCGGCTTTTAGCGGTGGCGTTGCCGGCAATATTTACGAAGGGGAGAAAATGTTTGACCTTGTGGTAAGATTGGATGAAAAACACAGAAAAGACATCGACAATGTGCGAAACCTTTTTATCAGCCTTCCCGACGGAAACCAAATACCGCTTAAAGAGATTGCGGAAATCAGTTATAAACCCGGCCCCATGCAAATAAGTCGTGACAACACAAACCGAAGGACTTACGTAGGTGTTAATGTAGAGGATAGAGATATAAAATCGCTTGTTAACGAAATAAAGAAAACGCTTGACGATAACCTTACCCTGCCTCCCGGTTACTACATCAGGTATGGCGGTGCTTTTGAGAACTTTGAACGTGCTACGGCACGGTTAACCTTTGTGGTGCCGCTGGCCCTGCTGCTCATATTTGTGCTGGTATTTTTTGCCGTTAAATCATTTAAACAAACATTAATGATTTATGTTGCCATTCCCTTTGCCGCCGTTGGCGGAATATTTTCGTTGTATTTCAGGGATATGCCGTTCAGTATTTCCGCCGGTGTGGGATTTATTGTTCTTTTCGGTGTGGCGGTACTAAACGGACTTGTACTTGTCAACGGATTTAATCAATTAAAAAAAGAGGGTGGATTTAGCATCAATGAAATTCTGTTAAAAGGTTCCGTCAGACGGATAAGACCCATTTTACTTACCGCTTCCACCGATATCCTGGGATTTCTGCCGATGGCGGTTTCCACATCGGCGGGCGCAGAAGTCCAACGTCCGCTGGCAACTGTGGTAATCGGCGGAATGATAACCTCCACACTCTTAACGCTTGTGGTTTTGCCCCTGCTTTATAAAATTACCGAAAATATGAAAAGAAGAAAAACAGGAATTTCAAAAACTACCATGCCTGCAACCGTGTTGCTGATGGCGGCACTTTTGTTACCCGGAAAAGGTCACACACAAACAACCGTTTATACGTTGGATGAAGCCGTAAAAAGAGCTGTTCAGGTGTTTCCTTCAATAAAAGCCGCCGGTTTTGAAGTTGAAAAACAACAAGCATTAAAAAACACCGCCTGGGATTTTGGCACAACATCGGTTTATACGGGTGTTGAAGAGGCAACAAAGAATGTTACGGGAATCAGGAATAACATAGGAGTCGGCCAATCCGGTATCGATCTGTTTTCCGCTCCTTCAAAAAACAAACTGGGAAAGGCCAATATCCATTGGGCGGAAACGGCTAAGGAGCTTACCGTTTTAACGGTACAGCGGGATGTCAGAAAGGCATGGTTTCAAGTGTATCAGGTTAAAAAACGGCGCAAACTCTATTATGCGCTCGACAGCTTATATTCCCGATTTCAAAAAGCGGCCAAATTGCGTTATGAAACCGGTCAGACTTCAAAAATTGAATATTTGTCGGCATTGTCGCTCTACCGGCAACTTCAAATTGATATTAAAACAGCTGAAAACGATTATAAAACATCACTGGAAAAGCTTAATTTTTACCTGAGGCAGAAACATCCTTTTGATATCAGTGATAACATTGATCCCGGAAACCTTTTTATACCTGTTGAAAGTGATACCGTTCATTCCAATGTTGTTCTCGATTACTATTCGGCACGTTTAAAAGTTTCGGAGCAACAGATCAACCTTTCTAAAACGGCATTTTTACCCAAAGTGGATATTGGCTATGTCAACCAGACTTTAGATGGTATTACGGGTTATTACGGATGGCAGGCAGGTATTTCCATGCCATTGATATTTGTGAGTCAAAAGGCAAAAGTAAAGGCTGCAAAAATGGATTATGCAAAAACCGGTGAACAACTTATGCAAAAGAAATCGGAAATAAACATGCGTTATAAAAATATGATGAACAGCTATTTAATGTTGCTGGACGCAATTGCTTATTACGAAAAAGAAGCGGTACCGCTTGCCGACGAACAGATAAGAGCGGCCAACACTGCATACCGGCTCGGAAGTATTGATTATGTGCAGTATATTCAAAATGTTTCGACGGCTATAAAAACAAAACTCGATTTTATGGACAGGCAGTTGCAGTTAATGAATCTGTCGGCGGAACTAATTTTTTTAACATCAAATAATTAAAAAATGAAAAAAATAATATTATCCCTTTTATTAATAATTTCCGTATTAACTTTCTTTTCGTGTAAAAACGATGAAAACAAATCGAATGCGGGCAAAGAGCAGGAGCATCACCCGGAAGAAGAAAATGTTGTTTTTCTTAACCAACGGCAACGTGAAGCACTCGACTTAAAGCTTGGTACTTTTCAAATGCGCAACCTTACCACTGTAATAAAACTGAACGGACAGCTTGCCGTATCTCCATCGGGAACGGCAGAAGTATCGGTCGTGATGGGTGGTTTTGTAACTTCCATCAATGCTTTTTTCGGCGACAGGGTAAAACGGGGAGCGGTGCTTGCAGTCCTTGAAAACCCCGACTACATTGTGCTTCAGGAAAAATTTGCCGAAGTGGCCAACAACCTCGAATATCTTCAAAAGGAGTTTGAGCGTCAAAAGCAGCTTTATCAACACAATATAGGTGCGGGAAAAGATTTTCAGCTTGCAAAAGCCAATTATAATACGGCAAAAGCTCAATACGAAGGGTTAAAGGCGAGGTTGGAGATGCTTAATTTGTCTCCCGGGAAAATTGCCGATGGAACCATCTCTCGCACGGTAACGGTAACTTCCCCTATTAACGGTTTTGTCAATCAAATATACATCAACACGGGTGCTTATGCCGATCCTCAAAAACCGCTTTTTGAGGTTTCAAACCCCGAAATGCTTCATGCCGACTTTTTGGTTTACGAACAGGATATCTTTAAAATCAAAAAGGGACAAAAGGTTCATTTTACAGTTGCCAATAACCCCCAAAAGGAATACACTTCAACGGTTTATGCCGTCGGAAAGGAGTTTGACCCCAAAACAAGAGCCGTCCATATTCATACTAAAATTAAAGGCCGGGCCAACGGACTTCTTCCCGGAATGTATGTTTCGGGGCATCTTCATACAGATAAAAAATATACCAAAACCTTACCCGATGATGCCATAGTAAGCGAAGGGGGCAAATTTTACATTTTTGTTAAAGACCATATGTTGCACAACAACGAACATGGTCATGAATCAGATGAAAAAATTACAGCGTTTCGAATGGTGGAAGTAATGGCCGGCAAACAGGATGGCGGCTTTACGGAGGTAACTCCGGCAGAACCCCTTTCCGACAGTGTGAAAATAGTGCTAAACGCTGCTTATTACCTTCTTGCCGACATGAAAAAAGAGGAAACAGAACATGAACATTAGTCTGTGATGCCCGATTGAACGTGCCAGACTGATTCACATTGACGGAGGTTAATCCGACAGATTCCTGTAATTACCAAATTGTGTTTATTAAATGTATCTGCGGTTTAATCCATTACGGTAACAAACTCATATTATAACCGATAAATCCGTTATCTTTGCCGGCCGTTTACACCTTGTTGATTTGTTGCTGCCAATTTGACCGAAAAATTAAATGGCAAATATTTTGTAGAGGAACAGCAGCTTATAAAAAAGGTAAGATTATGAGTAAAAAGGAGGAAAAAACAAAAATGAAAGATAATAAAGAGAAAGAACTGAACAACGAAATGGATGATGTTCAGTTTGAAGAACAACATAAAGAAGAACAAAAACCCAAAGGGAAAGGTCACAAAAAAAGAAAAGGAAAAAAGGAGGATAAACAGGCGGCCGAATACGAAGAGCTTAAAGAAAAGTACGATGATTTAAACGACCGTTTTTTAAGGCTCTATTCGGAGTTTGATAATTTCAGAAAACGTACGGCCAAAGAAAAACTGGAGCTGATTAAAACCGCTTCGGAAAAACTGATTGTTGACCTGTTGCCTGTTTTGGATGATTTTGAAAGAGGGTTAAAAGCCTTTGAAGACCATCATGCCGACCCCGAGCTGATTAAAGGTATGGAGCTTATATATAACAAGTTCTATAATATTTTAAAGCAAAAGGGATTAAAATCGATGGATTCCATGGGGAAAGAGTTTAATACCGACTGGCATGAAGCCATCACAAATATTCCGGCCCCTTCGGAAGATTTGAAAGGCAAAGTGGTGGATGTTATCCAAAAAGGATACCTGTTGAACGACAAGGTTATCCGGTACGCTAAAGTGGTAGTTGGTAAGTAATTTATTGGTAACATTTTGCGCATGGCTTAAGCCGTGCGCAAAATGTTGCGGTTATATATCTGATAAAGATGAGCAAGCGAGATTATTATGACATCCTTGGGGTGACTAAAACAGCCACGGAGATAGAGATTAAAAAAGCGTACCGTAAGATGGCTTTAAAATATCACCCCGATAAAAACCCCGATAACAAAGAGGCCGAAGATAAATTTAAAGAGGCTGCCGAAGCCTACGAAGTACTTAGTGATCCTGATAAACGGCAGCGTTACGACCAGTTTGGCCATGCAGGTGTTGGAGGTGCTTCCGGTGGCGGATTTGGCGGTGGCGGCATGTCGATGGATGATATCTTCAGCCACTTCGGCGATATTTTCGGCGGAGCTTTTGGCGGTGGATTCGGCGGTGGCGGAAGTCGCCGAAGGGTTAACCGCGGATCGAACCTGAGGGTTAAGGTAAAACTTACCCTCGAGGAGATGTCAAATGGCGTTGAAAAAAAGATTAAACTGAAAAAATATGTTGCCTGTACCGCCTGTAACGGTACCGGTGCCGAAGACGGAAGCTCGCGCCAAACCTGTCCCACCTGTCACGGTACAGGTCAGGTAACCCGTGTTACCAACACCTTTTTGGGCCAGATGCAAACCACATCAACCTGTCCGCAATGTGGCGGCGAAGGACGCATCATAACCAAACACTGCCATGTTTGTCATGGTAACGGAATTGTTAAGGATGAAGAGGTGGTTACCATCAATATTCCGCCCGGCGTTAACAACGGCATGCAGCTTACCATGAGCGGTAAGGGTAATGCTGGTGCCCGCGGTGGTATTAACGGCGACTTAATCATCCTTATCGAGGAGGAACCGCACGAAAATTTAAAACGCGACGGTAACAATCTTATTTACGATTTATATCTTAACTTCGCAGATGCTGCCCTGGGAACCGATGTGGATATCCCTACCGTTAGTAAAAAAGTAAGGATAAAAATACCACCGGGTACACAGGGCGGAAAAGTGCTCCGCCTGCGGGGAAAAGGCCTGCCGGATGTTAATGGATACGGACATGGCGACCTGTTGGTAAACATAAACGTATGGACACCGCAAAAACTCTCGAAAGAGGAGCAGGCTATCCTTGAAAAGCTCAGGGGGTCGGATAACTTTAAACCAAATCCCACCTCAAAAGATAAAAGCTGGTTTGAAAGGATGAAAGAGTATTTTAGATAAACGACTAAGTAAAAAGGTAAACGGTTACGGATAGGCTAACCGGAGGCGTTGTACTTTTGTTATTTTAGCCCTGCGATTTTAATGATCATTGAATTATGGATTTTTATTTACGTGCTTCAGAAATAACAAAAACCTACACCGGCCACAAGGCACTTGATAAAGTAACCATTGAGGTACCCAAACAGAGCATATACGGTTTGCTCGGGCCCAACGGTGCCGGAAAAACCACCCTGATCCGTATCATCAATATGATAACCCGCCCCGACGAGGGTGAGGTGTTTATTGACGGCCATCCCATTTCGCGTAACGACATAGGAAACATAGGATATATGCCGGAGGAACGCGGCATTTATAAAAAAATGAAGGTGGGCGAACAGGCCATTTATCTTGCCCGTTTAAAAGGTCTTTCAAGAGCCGATGCCTATAAAAAACTGAAATTCTGGTTCGACAGGCTGGAGATGGGCTCGTGGTGGAACCGGAAGGTGGAAGAACTCTCGAAAGGAATGCAGCAAAAAGTGCAGTTTATCGTTACCGTGTTGCATCAACCCAAACTGCTTATTTTTGATGAACCCTTCAGCGGTTTCGATCCCATTAATGTTAATATTCTGAAGGATGAGATTCGCTATTTGAACCAACAGGGTGCCACCATCATATTTTCAACTCACAACATGGCTTCGGTGGAGGAAATTTGCGATCACATCACCCTTATTGACAATAGCCGAAATGTGTTAAGCGGCGAAATTCATTCAATAAAAGAACAGTTTAAAACCCACATATTCAATGTGGCTTACCGGGGTACCCATGATATTGCCGCGATAATAGGAACGGATGATTTCAGGGTTGCCGAAAATAAAAAACAGCGTGATGTTAACAAAGCCGATATACAACTGTTGAACGGAAAAACACCCAACGACCTGCTGTTAAAACTTTTGCCGCATGTGGAAGTGGTGGCCATGCAGGAAGTGCTCCCGTCGTTAAACGATATCTTTATTAAAGTAGTGAACGAAAATCCCGTAAGGTAAGATGGACAAAATATTACTGATCATACAACGCGAATACCTTACCCGCGTCAGAAAAAAGAGCTTTATTGTTATGACGCTGGTGGGACCGGTACTGATGGCTGCCATGATTCTGGCTCCCGTTTATCTTGGCGAACTGGCATCGGGAAAAGCAACCAAAGTGGCGGTGCTGGATGAAACCGGATGGTTTTTTGAAAAGTTTAAAGATCAGGATAAGATAGACTTTTACTACGTTCAGGGCGATTTGGCTTCGGAAAAAAGCAAAGCGCTGGCAAAAGACGATTTTTTGCTGTACATCCCCCTGCCCGAATTAAATGTTCCCGTAAATGCCGAGCTGTTTGGTACCGGTCAGCCGGGGCTTAATGTGCGGGCTTACATTAAGTCGGTGATGAAAAATATTGTTGAAACCAAACGCCTTATGGCAAGGGGCATCGATCCGGAAGTGATTAAAGATATTAAAACCGAAATAAATCTTGTAACCATAAAGGTTGACGAAACGGGAGAAGAACAAAAAAGCAACACCGAGGTAGAAGTGGGGTTGGCATACCTTGCGGGATTTATGATCTATTTCTTTATTTTTATGTTTGGTGCCCAGGTGATGAAAGGGGTGTCGGAAGAAAAGAGCAACCGCATTGTGGAGGTTATCATCTCTTCGGTAAAACCGTTTCAGCTGATGATGGGTAAAATTATTGGTGTGGCTCTGGTGGGCCTTACCCAGTTTATGCTCTGGATTGTTCTTACCTTTATTTTTGTGGGTGCTATTCAATCGGGGTTGCTTAACAGCGATATGGCTTCGGTATTTCAGTCGCAACAGGCACAGATGACAACCGGCTCACCGGCCGGAGGTATGGATGCCGCCGCATTTAGTCAGGTAAGCGATGTGCTGAACGGCATCAACTTTAAGGTAATGATATTTTCGTTTCTGTTTTACTTTCTCGGCGGCTATTTGCTCTACTCGTCACTTTTTGCAGCCATTGGCGGTGCCGTTGACCAGCAGGCCGATACACAACAGTTTATGATGCCCGTTTCGCTACCGTTGATTTTTGCGGTAATTGCTTCGTCGGTGGTTATTCAGCAGCCCGACAGTGCTTTCTCCGTCTGGATGTCGATGATTCCGCTTACCTCACCCATCATTATGATGATGCGTATTCCTTTTGGTGTACCTTATTGGCAAATAGCGCTCTCATTCGGATTGCTGGTGGCAGGGTTTGTATTTACAACCTGGATTGCTGCAAAAATTTACAGAGTGGGTATTTTAATGTACGGTAAAAAAGTAAGCTACGCCGAATTGTGGAAATGGATTTGGTATAAAGAGTAAAATATTTTACAATCCTTTTTTCTTTTTGCTGAAAAGCATTTCAACAATCATAATAACCGCTGTTGTGGCCATCGAATTTATCAGGGCCTGTTCAATGGTGTTAACAATACCCGAAAAGGTAAAGGCTTCGGTAACAAACAATAACAGGTTGTGTACAAAAACAAGGGTGAAAGCGTATTTTAAAAATCCGGTAAATCCCAGTTTGCTAATGCCCGGTTCTTCACGCGGAGCAAACTCAACCGTTTTAAAATAGAATTTGATAACTGCCGGCCTGACAAATACAAGAAGTGTGGATGCCGCTGCCTGCATACCCATGGTATTTTGAAAAAAATCGACCGTTAATCCGGTAAAGAAACCTATTAACAGCAGATTGGTTTTGTTTATATCGAAACGAAGCAGCAACAAAAACAGCAGATAAGGGTATAGCGTTATATATCCCCACAGGTGCATATTGTTAAAAATTAGTACCTGTACCGCAATCAGTAATACAAACCTGATAATATTTTTAATAAGGCGGCTATTCATTTTCCTGTTTTAATAACGATTGTTGTTCTTCTTTCATCAGGTTATCAATAATAATAACATTTTGCAGGTTTTTAAAGTTTGTTGCAAAACGCATGGTAGCTTCGTTAAATGCCAGATTGGGATTGTTTTCGTATTTTTCTACGGTTCCTATCACAATGCCTTCGGGAAATATCAGCGAGTTACCGCTGGTAACAATGGTATCGCCTTTAACCAGTTGTACATGCGAAGGAATATCCTGTATTTTACCAAACCGGTAATCACCGGTGTCCCAAATTACGTTAACCAAAATATTGTTGTTTTTTATTCGTCCGCTAAGTTTGCTGTTATGATGCAGCAGCGACATGGCCAGCGAATAATGGTTTGATACACCGATGATGATACCGGCAACTCCGTTACCCGAAATAACTCCCATCTCTTTTTTTACACCGTGCAACAATCCTTTGTTGAGCATAATAAAGTTGGCGGGATGATTGATGGAGATGCTTACCACATGGGCCGGAATGTAGCGGTATAATGTATCTTTGTAGGTAAAGCCCGTGTCGGTGGTTAAAAACGATTCTTTAAGCCGGCTCATCAACCGTGCATTTTCTTCAAGCAGGCTTTCGTTGGCTTTTTTCAGTGCAAAATATTCCGTAACATTTGAATATGCCGAAAAAACATTTCCCGTTAAATCGTTTACGGTGTTAAAAGAGAGGGAACGATGATAGGAATAGCTATTGGATATCATTACCATTGAAACGACTTCCAACAGCAGAAACAACACCACAAACCAGTGCTTTCTAATAAAATTCAACAGGCTGTGCATAATTCAGCACCCTTATTTGATAAGGAAGGTGAATTTTTCAAAGTTCTTTAGGGCAATACCCGTACCACGGGCAACGGCACGCAGCGGATCTTCGGCAACATGTATGTTAAGTTTCACCTTTGAATGTAAACGTTTATCAAGCCCGCGCAATAACGATCCTCCGCCGGCAAGGTAAATGCCCGTACGGTAAATATCGGCCGAAAGCTCCGGAGGAGTTTGTTCAAGTGCCTGTAAAACGGCGGTTTCAATTTTTGAAATTGATTTGTCGAGGCAGGTGGCAATCTCTTTGTAGTTTACTTTTATTTCGCGGGGGATACCGGTTAGCAGGTCGCGGCCGTGAACGGCATAATCATCCGGAGGGTTATCAAGTTCGGTAACGGCGGCACCCACTTCAATTTTAATTCGTTCGGCGGTGCGGTCACCAATTGAGATGTTGTGCTGTTTGCGCATATACTCTTTAATATCGGCGTTAAAGTCGTCGCCGGCAACCCTGATAGATTTGTTGTTAACAATACCGCCCAAAGCAATTACGGCAATTTCGGAGGTTCCGCCTCCAATATCAATAATCATATTCCCGGTAGGCTCCAGTACATCGATACCGATACCGATGGCGGCGGCCATGGGTTCGTGAATAAGCCTTATCTCTTTGGCACCTGCCTGTTCTGCCGAGTCTTTAACCGCTCTTTCTTCCACTTCGGTAATTCCTGACGGGATACAGATAACCATTTTTAAAGCAGGCTGGAAAAAAGAATTTTTTATTCCGATCATTTTGATCATTTCCCTGATCATATATTCCGACGACTGGAAATCGGCAATAACACCGTCTCTTAACGGACGTATGGTTTTTATATTTTCGTGGGTTTTACCGTGCATCATCATGGCCCGTTTTCCCACGGCAATAATTTTTCCCGAGCTACGTTCAATGGCAACTATGGAAGGTTCGTCAACCACAACTTTGTCGTTGTAGATGATAATGGTGTTGGCCGTTCCCAGGTCAATAGCAATCTCTTTAGATAAAAATGAAAACAATCCCATCTCAATTTCTCCTTTACTTCTTTCTTAATGTTTAAAATGTCTGATGCCTGTAAAAACCATCGAAATTCCGTTTTTATTACAATATTCAACGGAATCTTTATCGCGGATGGAGCCTCCCGGCTGAATAACGGCTTTTATTCCTGCTTTATGGGCAATTTCCACCGAGTCGGCAAACGGGAAAAAGGCATCGGAGGCCATTACGGCACCCTCCAAAGGTAAGTTAAAATTCTTTGCCTTTTCGATGGCCTGTTTTAATGCGTCAACTCTTGATGTTTGACCGGTTCCCGAGCCCACCAGCTGTTTGTTCTTTGCCAAAACGATGGTGTTCGATTTGGTATGTTTAACCAGTTTGTTGGCAAACAGCAGGTCTTCGGTTTCGTTTGCCGAAGGCGCAGTGTTGGTTACCACTTTAAGCGCTTCTGCGGTTTCAACTTTTGTATCTCTGTCCTGTAAAATCACACCGTTTAACAACGATTTAAACTGCTTTTGGGGGAAACGGGTTGATTTTCGTTTTAATATGATGCGATTCTTTTTGGTTTTTAAAATGTCGAGCGCATCTTCGTCGTATCCCGGTGCCATGATGATTTCAAAAAATATTTTGTTTATCTCTTCGGCCGTGGCTTTGTCAACGGTTTGGTTGGTAATGAGCACACCTCCGAATGCCGAAACCGGATCGCCTGCCAGAGCATCTTTCCATGCCTGTAATAATGTTTCGCGCGAAGCCAGTCCGCATGCGTTGGTGTGTTTTATTACGGCAAAAGTGGTTTCGTCGAAATCGTCAATCAGGTTAATGGCCGATTCCATATCAACCAGGTTGTTGTACGAAATGGCCTTGCCGTGCAGCTGTTCAAAAACGGCATCCATATCGCCGTAAAAAATACCTTCCTGATGCGGGTTTTCGCCGTAGCGTAATATATGGCCGTCGGTTCTGCTCTCTTTAAAGGCTTTTATACTGCCGGGATTTATCCAGTTAAAAATTTGGGTGTCGTAATGCGAACTTACGTTGAATGCCTGCGCGGCAAACCACCGGCGATCGTCAATTTCGGAGGAGCCGTTTTTTTCTTCCAGCAGCTTTATCAAATCGTTATAGTAATTTGACGAAGGAACAACCAGAACATCGTTATAATTTTTGGCGGCAGCCCTGATAAGCGAAATTCCTCCGATGTCAATTTTTTCAATAATCTGTTGTGTGTCGGAGGTTTTTGCCAGTGTTTCTTCAAAGGGATACAAATCAACAATTACGAGGTCTATTTCCGGAATTTCGTACGTTGAAAGTTGAGCTTTGTCGTCCCGGTCGTCGCGCCGTGCAAGGATTCCTCCGAAAATTTTCGGATGAAGTGTTTTTACCCTGCCGCCCAAAATGGCCGGATAGGACGTAAGCGATTCAACCGGCGTAACATCAATACCCAGCGCTTCAATAAATTTTTGTGTTCCCCCGGTGGAGTAAATACTAACACCTAGTTGATTTAATTTTTTTACAACAGGCTCGAGCCCGTCTTTGTAAAAAACAGAAATTAAGGCCGATTTAATTTTTTTCAAAACAGTAAAATATTAATAATGAGACAAAAACCCTGTTTCCAAAAAGGTACTGCAAAATAACAAGTTTTAATCAAAAGTTATTATACTTTTACAATAATTTTTAAGAAAAAAACAGCAACGGTTTAAAACCTGCAGATAATGCTTTGGGTTTATGATTTTATTTAAACTGATACACGAAAGTTTTTTATTTGCCATTGGCTCGCTGGTTGTAAATAAGGTACGCACAATATTGTCGCTGTTGGGCATCACCATTGGAATTTTTTCCATCATTGCTGTTTTTACGGTGTTTGACAATCTGGAAAATTCCATTATGTCGGAGATAAATTCGCTTGGAAACGATGTGCTGTTCATTCAAAAATGGCCCTGGGCCATGGGTGGCGATTATCCCTGGTGGAAATACTGGCAGCGTCCCGAGCCGCGCCTGCACGAGATGAAACAAATTGTTAAAAGAAGCAATACGGTTGATAAAGCAGCCTTTATGTTTTCGGTTTCGCGCAATGTTTATTACCGGAATAATGTGGTTGAAAATACACAGGTGATGGCCGTTTCGCACGATTACATCAATGTGCTTTCGCTGGAAATAGGTGAGGGGAGGTTTTTTACCGAAATGGAATCGTATAGCGGAGGCAATGTTGCAATTTTAGGATATGATATTGCCAAAAACCTTTTCGGAAATTCCGATGCCATTGGTAAGCGGGTGAAAATACTGGGACGAAAACTGAATGTGATAGGGGTTGTAAAACGAAAGGGGGATGATATTTTTGGTAACTCACCCGATAAACTGGTTTATGTGCCGGCAGTGTTTGCCAAAAGTCTGGTGGATTACAGGCATATAGGAACCACCATTATTGTTAAAGCTAAACCCAATGTAAGCCTTGATGAGATGAAAGACGAACTGACGGGTATCATGCGTTCAATCCGTAAGCTTAAACCTGCCGCCGACGATAATTTTGCCTTAAACCAAACGGATGTGATATCAAAAGGGTTCGACCAGTTGTTTGGGATTATCGGTATTGTAGGGTGGATAATCGGCGGATTTTCGTTGCTTGTGGGCGGTTTCGGTATTGCCAATATTATGTTTGTTTCGGTAAAGGAACGAACCAATCAGATAGGCATACAAAAAGCACTGGGTGCAAGAAACTATTTTATTTTATTGCAGTTTTTGTTTGAAGCCGTTTTTTTATCGCTTTTGGGGGGTATTGTAGGTTTGCTGCTTGTGCTGATATTAACCTGGATAATGAGCGGCTTTTTTGATTTTGCCATGACCCTGTCGGTTAAAAACATTGTGTTGGGATTAACGGTTTCGGCACTTATCGGGTTTGTTTCGGGGTTTATTCCTTCGTGGTCCGCATCGCGACTTGACCCCGTGGAGGCCATGCGCTCAAGTTTTTAAAACGGGCTTCAGGCTTAATATACAAATTCGCCATACTGCGAGCGGATGGTAAGTTTTTTTTCGGCAGATGTTTCAACATGTCCCACTATACGGGCTTCAATGCCGAAACTTTCGGAAATTTCAATGATTGACGAAGCACTTTTTCGGGGAACATACAATTCCATCCGGTGCCCCATGTTAAATACTTTGTACATCTCTTTCCATTGGGTACCCGACTGTGCCTGAATCATCTCGAACAGCGGAGGGGTGTCGAAAAGGTTGTCTTTAATCACGTGAAGGTTATCGATAAAATGAAGCACTTTGGTTTGTGCGCCTCCGCTGCAATGAATCATGCCGTTGATATCTTTCCGGTGTTTGCCGAGTATTTTTTTAATAACCGGAGCATAGGTTCTGGTGGGCGACAGCACCAGTTTTCCCACGTCGATACCTTCAACAGGGCCAGGCCCCGTTAATTTTAATTTTCCGGAATAGACCAGTTCTTTGGGCACGGCAGGGTCGAAACTGGCAGGATATTTTTTGGCCAGTTCGTGGCTGAAAACATCGTGGCGTGCCGAAGTGAGTCCGTTGCTGCCCATACCTCCGTTGTATTCATCTTCGTAAACGGCTTTTCCGAAAGATGCCAATCCCACAATTACATCGCCCGGCTGAATGTTGTTTTCGATAATATCGCTCCGTTTAACACGTGCCGTTACGGTTGAATCGACAATAATGGTTCTTACCAAATCTCCCACATCGGCGGTTTCTCCTCCCGTAAGGTACATCTCCACCCCAAGGCTGCGCATCTTTTCCAAAAACTCTTCCGTTCCTTCAATAACGGCTTTAATTACCGCTCCGGGAATTACATTTTTGTTACGGCCAATGGTTGAAGAGAGTAAAATATTATCGGTAATACCCACACAAAGCAGGTCATCGGTATTCATTACAACGGCATCCTGTGCAATGCCTTTCCAAACCGAAAGGTCGCCGGTTTCTTTCCAGTACATATAGGCCAGCGAACTTTTGGTGCCGGCACCGTCGGCGTGCATTACATTGCAATATTTACTGTCTCCGCCGAGGATATCGGGAATAACCTTACAAAAGGCATTGGGAAAAATACCTTTATCGAGGTTTTGAATGGCCGCGTGAACATCCTCCTTTGAGGCGGATACGCCACGTTGTTCGTATCGGGAGTTGGAGGTCATAATATTATCAAATTTAAACCGGCATATCCCGGATTTAGATGTTATTTATCGGTTTTGGGTTGATCAATAATTAATTTGTGAGATTTTACATCAAAGCGATATTTTCCAAAACGTTTCATCACTTCATCGCCAAACACAAGGTCGTATTTTAGCTTGTAATTGACCCTTACTTTAACGTTATTAACCGACTTATTGGCAATGCGTACCTCTTTCAGGTTGATGATGGCACGGTCGGCAATGGTGTTGTTTTTAAGGACTTTGGTTACATCGCCTTCAAAATCTTCTTTACTGATTCCGCCCGATTTTAGTAAGTCCATGGCTTTATTAAGCGAAATCATGGCCGGTGAATGCTGGTCAAAGGCAAATTGTTCGCGGTAGCTGTTAACAAGGCATTCGGCCATATAAACACCGGTTTTAGGCTGTTCGGTAAAGGCAACCGTATTGTCGGCCGGATTGACGGAGATGCCGATGTTGGTAATGTCGGGATTGTAATTGTTGTCGGGAACAAAATCGCGTCGTAACACCCTGAATTCGGTACGACGGTTTAAAGCGTGCGCAGCCTCTTTTTGTGCGTTTGAAGGCAAAGCGTTTATAAAATCTTCGTCGAGGGTAGTGCCCTTTTTAAACAGAAAACCATCTTTAATAACATCTTTTTTAAGGGTTCGGGGTACCCGTTCGCCATAGCCTTTTGCAACCAGGCGCTGGGGGTTAATGCCTCTCATAATAAGGTAATCAACCACCGACTGGGCACGTTTTTGCGAAAGGATATCGTTACGTTCGTAACTGTCGCGCGAGTCGGTATGCGAAGCAAGTTCGATAACCAGTTTGGGATTATCACGCAGGGTTTGAATTAATCCCTGAAGCGAATCCTGATATTGCGGTTTTAAATCCCATTTTGCCAGGTCGTATAAAATGTCGGGCAGTACGATGGGTTCGTCAGGTATGGGCCGTAAAACAAAATCTTTTTCAAAATCTTTGCTAAACTCCACCCCCACGGTAGTGATGGTTGCTTTTTCTTTAAAATAGTCGGGTTTTGAAACAACGATGTCGTAAGTGGTATTCGATTTAAGCTGGCTTGCCGTAAAAGCATAATAACCTTTGTCGTTGGTTTTGGTGGCCACCGATACCCCGTCGGAGCCTATAAGGCTGACCGTGGCATCTTCAACCGAAAGCAGGGTACGGTCGTCGGTTACGGTTCCCGAAAGAGTAAAAAGCAAAGGCGGTTCGATAAAATACCAGATATCTTCTTTGCCTCTTGTGCCTTTTCTGTTTGAGCTCAGGTAGCCCCATTCCTCTTCGGGGTGGAAAACAATACCGAAATCGTCCATGGTAGAGTTTATGGGATATTTCAGGTTTTGGGGTTCGCCCCATTTTCCGGTGCTGTCCATTTTAACCACAAAAATATCAAGTCCGCCCATACCGCCATGGCCGTCGGAAGCAAAGTAGAGTGTGGTGTCGTTGCGTAAATAGGGAAACATCTCGTCGCCGGGTGTGTTAACAGTGGGGCCTATGTTCAGCGGTCGGCTGAAAGGTTTTGTTTTTGAGTCGCGGGTTGACACCCAGATATCTTTTCCGCCAAAGCCGCCTTTGCGGTCGGCTGCAAAGTAGATAATCAGCTCGTTTTCGCTGATGGTGGGCTGGCCCACGGTTGAAAGGGTATCAACGCCCTTGATGTCGAGCAGCGACACTTTGCCCCAGTTTCTGCCCGAGCGGATGCTTACATAAATCTGGCAACCCGACTGAACCTGTTGTGTGTTGGGGCAACGGGTAAAATATAGCTTTTTGAATTTGGCGTTTAACGTGGCAGCTCCTTCGTTGGCCTTGGTATTAACGGTTTCCGATTCGTCCAGCGAAACGGGAGCCGACCATTCGCCGTTTTTATCTTTTTTTGCGATAAACAGGTCGCTGAAATTTTGCCCTGTCCATTTATCTTCTTCTTTACCCTGTGCTCCTTCGCGTGTTGAAGTAAAAAGTATTTCCTGATAGGTGCTGTTGTAAAAGGCGGGTGCAAAATCGGCTTCGCGCGAATTGATTTTTTTTACGTTGGTAACTTCGTATTTCGAGGGGTTTTCAATCCAGCTTTGAACTTCGGCGGCAGTTTTGGCACCTTCGGGGCCACGCGGATCATCGGGCATTACCTCGGCATAACGGTTGTAATATTGAATGGCATCTTCAAACTTTTGGTTGATTTTAAGCATATCGGCAAGATGAAGCAATACCTCCGGATTTCGTTTGTCGTATTCATATTTTACCAAACGTTTGTAAGCCATTTCTGCCCGTTTGTAATTACCGGTAAGACGGTAACACTCGGCCATCTGGTATGAAATTCTGTTCTTTTCCTCTTTATTCTTTTTAACTTTCTTGTAAGCTTTTTTATACTTTTCAACGGCTACGGTATATTGCTGACGGGCAAAAGCCTCATCGGCCGATTTAGCGGGATTTCTGCGTTGTCCGAACATTAGTACCGGAACTAAAACAAAAACCAGCAATAATAGTCTGTTTAAAGATAGTTTCATATTCATTATTTTCACAAATATATACCAAACGTATTTCCTGACGGATTATTGAGTGGCATTATTTTCCGGATTGGTTTTATTGTTATCATTTACAACGGTTTTACTCCCGGTTTTGGCTTCAGGTTCGTTTGCCGGTGTTGAAGTTGTTCTGGGCTGCGATTTGAGTTCGGGTTCCGGGTTTTGCATGCGTAGTTTATATTCCTGAAGTTTCTTTTCCCGTTCTTTTTTGTCGGCCTCTTTGTTGATCTCGGTTTTTATATCTTCCGATGCCCGTTTTACCTCGTTAATGAATTTACCGAGGTTACGTGCCATTTCCGGAATTTTATCGGGCCCGAAAATCAAAAAGATTGCCAGGACAATCAGCATAATTTCACCGGAACCCAGATCGAAAAAGAGTAAATTCAATGGAATAATGTTTTAATAATTCGACAAGCAAATGTAATAAAAAAAGTCCCGCTGTTTTTTACGGCGGGACTTTTCGTTATAGCAACAATTTCAATTGTTATTTTTTCTTTTTTCTGTTGACCCTGGCTTCTTTTTCTTTCAGCTCTTTTTCCTGTTTGTCGCCGTGAAGCAGGTCGTAAGCAATGGGGCTCGCGGTAAATACCGATGAGTAGGTACCCACAACAATTCCCACCAGCAAAGCAAATACGAAACCACGGATAACCTCACCGCCGAAGATAAAGATCATCAGCAATACAACAATGGTTGTTCCCGAGGTGTTCATGGTACGTGCCAAAGTGCTGTTCAAACCGGCATTGATATTGCGTTTGAGCGAATGACGCGGGAAGAGGGTGTTATACTCACGAATACGGTCGAAAATAATTACGGTATCGTTGATGGAGTAACCGATAATGGTAAGGATGGCCGCAATAAACGCCTGGTCAACCTCCATGTTAAACGGCATGATACCGTAAAACAGCGAGAACATTCCCAAGGTTATCAACGTATCGTGGAACAGTGCTGCAACACCACCCACACCATATTGCCAGTTTTTAAACCTTACTGCAACATAGAAGAAGATGATGATCAAAGCAAAGAATACGGCAAAGTATGCTTTTTCACGAATATCGTAAGCAATGGTCGGGCCTATCTTTTGTGAACTTAAAATTCCCAGCAGTTTGTTTTCTCCTTCGGTATCGGAAGAAAAGTCGGTATAGGTAATCTTTGTTTTGTAAAATTCTTTTAATCCGTTGTACAAACGATGCTGGATAATGGAATCAACTTTAGGGCCGTCTTCATCAATCATAAATTTAGTGGTAACCTTAATCTGACTAACGGGTCCAAAGGTTTTAACTTCGGGTGCAACTTTGTCGAAAGCAGCGGTAAGTGCTTTACGGGCATCTTCGGTATTAACGTTTTGGTCGAAACGGATAACATAGGTGCGTCCACCGGTAAAGTCAACACCAAAGTTCAGACCACGGGTAAACAATGATCCTAAACTGATAAGAATTAAAACAGCCGAAAGGATGTATGCTTTTTTGCGCATGGCAATAAAGTCGAAATCGGTATTGGCCAGCACGTTTGCTGTTGCTTTGGTCGAGAAATTTATCTTCATGTTGCGTTCCAGCATCCAGGTAAATATCAAACGCGAAATAAAGATGGCTGTAAACAGCGATGACAGGATACCGATGATAAGTGTGGTGGCAAAACCCTGAACGGGGCCGGTACCAAATACATAAAGTACAATACCTGTTAATAAGGTGGTAACGTTACCGTCGATAATGGCCGAATAGGCGTTTTTATAACCGTCCTGAATGGCCAGCTTGATGCCTTTTCCGGCACGGACCTCCTCTTTAATACGTTCGTAAATAATAACGTTGGCATCCACCGCCATACCGAGGGTAAGTACAATACCGGCAATACCGGGTAATGTAAGAACCGCTCCCAAAGAGGCAAGTACACCGAAAATAAAGAAGATGTTAACAATAAGAGCAATACTGGCGATAACTCCGGCACGATTGTAATAAACAATCATATAAACCAGCACCATGATAAAGGCAAGGATAAAGGAGTTCATACCGGCAGTAACAGCCTCGCGGCCCAGCGACGGTCCTACAACCTCTTCCTCAACAATATGTGCTGATGCAGGCAGTTTACCGGCTTTAAGAATATTGGCAAGGTCTTTTGCCTCTTCAACGGTCATGCCTCCGCCGGTAATGCTTGAACGTCCGTTAGGAATTTCGCCGTTAACATTGGGGAATGAATAAACATATCCGTCAAGAACAATGGCTATTTGGCGGCCAATGTTTTCGCCGGTTAAACGTTTCCAAATTTTAGCTCCCACCGAGTTCATCTGAATGGTAACCTCAACACGTCCGTTGTTGTCAAAGTCCTGACGGGCATCAACAATAACATCACCGCCAAGTGCGGCACTTCCGTCGCGCGAGCTCGATTTAAGAGCTACCAGTTCAAGAAAATTGGGGTTGCGCGGATCGGGTTTAACCGACCAGGCAAGTTTCATGGTTCTGGGGAAAATATTTCTTGCAAACCCCTCTTTTAACATACGGTTAACACGAGCGGTATCTTTAATGGCGGCATAACCAACCAAAGCCGATTCAAAGGGTTTTCCATCCTGTGAAACGTTGGGATGCAGGTAGTACCACAGCGGATTTTGTTTTTTAAACTCCTCTTCACCCTGCTGAGCATTGGTTAGTGTGTCCTGCGACATTTCATCCAAAAGTTTGTTGGAAGTTGAATCGGCAGAATCGCCATCGTTTCCTGCTTTTGCTGCTGTGGTGTTGTCGTCACCGGCATCAGCGGTAGCATTATCGCCGGCAGTGGTTTTATTTTCAGATGTCAGGGTTGAGTCGGCTCCTGCATTAACAGGTTTAATGCCCGACTCATCTCTGATAACATTGTTCAGCTGTTGAAAGAAACCGATGATTTTATCGAAGTTATAGGTTTCCCAAAACTCAAGCTTGGCCGAACCCTGTAACAGTTTACGAACACGGTCGGGGTCTTTGATACCCGGCAGTTCGATAAGGATACGTCCTGAGGTAGCCAGTTTTTGGATGTTTGGCTGGGCAACACCAAAACGGTCGATACGGGTTCTTAAAATCTGGAAAGTACGGTCGATGGCACCATCGGTTTCCTGACGGATTACTTTAAGTACTTCCTCGTTTGTTGAGTTGGTTGTAATGCCTTTGTCTTTAAATTCATAAAGGAAAATAGAGGCAAGGCGGGCATTGGGATCTACTTTATTAAAAGCTTCTCCGAAAAGGGTAACAAAATCTTTGTTACTGTTTTTTTGCATTTTATGAGCCAATGCCATGGCTTTTTTAAATGTCGGGTCATCGCTGTTTCCGGATAAAGCATTTATAATATCGCCAACCGATACTTCCAGCACCACGTTCATACCGCCTTTAAGGTCAAGGCCAAGATTCAGTTCGCGGGCTTTTACTTCTTTAAATGTGTATTTGTCAATACCGATGTTGTAAACAACTTCATTGGCAATACTGTCAAGGAAATAACTCTCTCTAACGCGAGATAATGAATCAAGATAATACTTTTCCAGCAGATCATTTCCCCCTGCAAGTTGTTTTGCCATGTTTTGAGCCTGCTCGTTAACAGCATATTCTTTCGCTTTCTTCTCGTAACGTGAAGCAACGAAAGTAAAACTAAGCTGATACAAACAAACCAAAGCAAATGCAATGGCAAAAAACTTAATAGCTCCTCTGTTTTGCATTGTAAATAACTATTTGATTTTACTTTACTTAAATTAGACTAAAATTTTTAAGGGTGCAAAAATAGAATAATATTTCAATATTGACTAATTTAAGTTCAACAAAATGAACAAGATTAGCCGGGCGATATAATAAACGGCTTTTCATACTTTATTTGGCGGGATAATCAGGGAACCCTTATTAAATCGCCTTTGCCCCCTTTATTAAAACTTATTTCGGGCGGATTGCCGTAAATATAAATATTACCCAGACTTTCGGTTGATGCTCTAAGCTCTTTGGAAGCCCTCAGCAACATGTCGTTGCTGCTGTTGTTGATGGCCCAAACCGTGGGGCAGTTGATGTTATGAAAATCAATTTTACCCCAGGCGGACGAATAGACTGAAATTATGGTGGAAACCCCTGTAAAAACCACATCGCTTGTGCCGTAAGTGAAGGCAACTCTTAAATATCCCGCCTTGTAATTTATTTTTAAATCGCCCGAACCTTCTTTTATTTCAACACATAACGAATCGCCAAAGTACAGGGTGTCGGCATCAGCCATGTTCATCACATTTCCGGTGGATGCATAAAACAACGTGTCGAGCCGGTTAAATTCAAGGTAGGCGGTAACCGGTACATCGTAACTTCGCATCCAGTTACATCGGTTTTGGTTGCTGATGATCAGGTTGCCCTTTTCATCCACCTCTGTTTTGATTTTGGGGAGCAGGTTTTTGCCCGCTTCAATTTTGATGCTGTTGGAAGAGCCGTTTTTAAGATAGAGGCCGATATTGTCTTTTAAAACCACATTACGGAATGCCGGCACTTCGCGTTGTTCGGTGGTAACTGTTCCGGTGGTTTTAAAACAGTCGCCCGGACTAATTCCTTTTTTACAGGAAGTTAATGCCGGTAATAACAGCAGCAGCCATATGTAATTGAGGTTTTTCATTTAATGATGTTTGAATTTTCGTTTGTAAATGAAATCCAGCTGATACCCTGTTCCCAGCCCTATGTATTCGGCTCTTCCGAAATGGCCGTTTAATGTAAGATACAGAAAAATATTTTTTGTAATCAGATATTTAAGGTTGACCCGCTGATAAATATTTCCTTCGCTTTTTTCTTTTCCGGTAATATATGCTCCGAAATAGATCATAAACGAAAGCCGGTCGAGCATAAGCTCGTAGGCGGCATTGATACCGAGCTTGGCAACATTTCCGAACGACGGGCATATATCGTGATTATCCAGTATTACTTCGTCGGAAAAATCATATGTCAAATCAATTCCGATTCCGATACGGCTTTTATACGAAATTTGAGCCATCAAATTACTCCATGCTGCAACAATCATAAACCTGTCGCCAAGGGTTGCCGTCATGTCTTTGGTTCCGGCATGAAAACCTGTGTACCAATACAAAAATTTTTTACCGTCAAATTCGTAAGGATAGAG
>CAYNVN010000034.1:0-22698 GCA_964400655.1 uncultured Lentimicrobiaceae bacterium | reverse complement strand
TGCCGTTTACCTTTTTTAACCTTATCAACCCTGTTATTGCCATTATCCTCGGCTTTACCGGTTTATCCATTAAGAAGGTAAAATAAACTTAGTGCCTAGCGTTTGGCGTTTGGCGTTTGGCGTTTCGGGCGGGCCCGCCTGCCGGACGGGCAGGTAAATCAAAAATCAAAAATCATAAATCAGAAATCTGCAATCATAAAGTGCCTGAAGTTTGGAGTGCCTGGAGTTGAGTGTTTAGCGTTTAGGCGGGCTTCAGTAGAGCCTCCTTTTCTTTCTTCTTTCTTCGTCATTCCGACGACGAAGGAGGAGGCCTGCCCTGCCGGCAGGCGGGAATCCCCTGCTATGAATGACTGAATTCTCTTTTGTTTTAGGGGCAGGTTGGTCCTTAGGAGCTCCCTCAGTCGTGCCTCCTTCGGGATGACGATGGGGCTTGCGAAAGAGGGCATCCAGCATCCCCGCCTGTTCTTGCCAGATCATTCGGGCAGGCAGCAACCAGCACCCAGCAACAAAATAACCCTCTTAACCTCTTAACTTTTGAACCTCTGAACCTAAACCCTCTCAACCTTTCCGGACTCCTTCCGATAACTATCGGGACACAAGCCTTCGTTCGACCAAAAAGGTTTACTTTGCGCCTTAGCGTCTTCGCGGTTCAAACATCCAAACCCTGAATCACGTCGTTCATTTAAATCTTACAGCTTTCCCTGAACATATGGTTCAACAATAAACTCTTTTATTTTGCCGATTACCATATAGGTTGCCCCGATATTTTCGTTGACATATTCTTTGGAGGTTGCCGATGCTTTTTGTAACAAATCCTTATCTGTTAAAAGCTTGTTGAAAATTGTGAGCGCCTCATCTTTGTTGTTGATTGTAAAACCGCTGCCTGCTTTTATCAGATCGTGGGCTTCCTGGAATTTTTCAAATCTGGGGCCGAAAACAACAGGCTGTCCGTAAGTAACAGGTTCAAGCAGGTTATGGATGCTAACTCCGAACCCGCCGCCTATGTAACTGAATGCTGCATAACGATACACATAGGACAACATGCCTGTGGTGTTTAAAATAAGTACGCGTGATGAAGGGGTGTGGGTTTCGTTAAATTCGGTGAATAAAACGGGATTAAATGCTTTGAATTTTCGTTTCAGCTCTTCAACATGTGAGCGGCTTACAACGTGTGGCGCAATTACAAGTTTAAAGTTGTTTTTCGATTTGGTCAGTACATACTTTAAAACATCCTCATCAGGAGGCCATGATGAGCCTGCCACCACAAGAATATCGTTGTTTTTAAACTGCTCTATTTCCGAAATGGTTCTGTTTTCGTTTACCAGTTCATGTACTCTGTCGAACCGTGTATCGCCGCTTTTATCGGCATGGTAAATATTTGCTTTGTTGAGTAGTTTAAGCGAATCGTTGTTTTGAACATAAAACCAGGTAACCTTTCTCAGTTGTTTTCTGAACCAGCCACCCCAAAACTTAAAGAAGTGTTGCGACGGCCTGAAAATAACCGAAATCATCAGTAACGGTATCTTGTTCTTATAGAGTTCGTTTATATAGTTAAACCAAAACTCGTATTTTATAAAAACAGCCAGTTTTGGATTTACAATGGAGATAAACTTTTTTGCATTTCGTTTGCTGTCGAGGGGCAGATAAAAAACGTAGTCGGCTTTTTCGTATGATTTTCTTATCTCATATCCCGAAGGTGAAAAAAAGGTGAGCAGCACTTTATGCGAAGGAAACTCCTCTTTTACACTTTCGATAACGGGTTTTGCCTGTTCAAATTCGCCAAGGCTGGCTACATGGAACCAAATAACGGAATCTTGTTTATCAATGGCTTTTTCCAGCTCACTAAAAATATTCTTCCGTCCTTCTATCCATGCTTTTGCCTTTTCGTTAAAGGGTGCGGCAGCTTTTATGCCCAGTAAATATAACTGAACCGATATGTTGTAAAGAAGGCTCATTAGTAATAATAATACGCTCTCGGGGCTCTTTTGTGAACGGGAATCATCCATCCGATTTTAAATCCGTAAAAGAGGTCGATATAGTTTTTTGTGTCTTTTTTCATCATATCGAAACTGTAATCGCGCAGGCTTCGTGTAAAACCCTGATAAAACTCAAATCCGCCGTAGAAATTTAACACCCTTGAGTTTCCCATAAAAAAGTATCCGATAAATTCGTTAAACGAGATACCGCCTCTCAGATGATCGTATCCTTTGGCATAGTCGTCGCTTATTTGCGGAGCTGTACGATGCTGATTGTCGATTTTTACAAAATGTTGCATATAACCGATGCCTCCCATTAACATAACGCCCGAGTTTGGGTTGATGCTTAAGAAGTTTAATATTTTTCCCATCCGCATATTAAGCGAATATCCCCGTTCGTAAACGGCATATAAAGCATAGGTTCCGTTTCCGTCAATAATAAAACCGTCGTTATTTGTTACCATCGAAAGTATTGAGTCGTCGTTTTTTACATTTGCTCCGAAGATGTAGTTAAAATCGAATGAAAGCAGAAAATTACTTTTGCTCTTGTAAAAAAAACCGCCGCCAATGGTTGCGTTATTACCAAAATCGGCCGCCATATCGGCACCCGGAAGTTGATAGGCAAAAGAGAAATAGGGGATAAATGAGCGGATGGAGGAGTCGGCAGGGCTAACCTGAGCCCATATTCTGTTGGAAAACATAAACAGGATTAACCCCGAAATAAATAATAATTTTCGCATCGTTCAATTTTCAGCAAATATATAACAGTTTTTGATTGACTACTTTTTTGTTGAGCGGTATAATGATGCTTCTTTTAGAAAAATTTTGGCAAAAGGGGCCGAAAGGGGCGACAATGTATCCATATGTTCGGGATGCCACTGGGTGGCCATTAAAAAGCCTTTGTTAGCACCCGAAGACCACTCGATGGCTTCGGGAATGCTGTCGGGGGCAAAGGCTGAAATTACAAGCCCTTTGCCAAGACGGTCGATGGCCTGATGGTGACTGCTTGATACCCTGCCTTGCTTTACTCTGCTTATGGAAGCCATCTTTGTTCCGGGAACAATGGATACATTGTGCCATTGCAGATTCCAGTTTTTGTCGGCATGTTTTACAACCGTGTCCCAATCGGTTGGTATGTCAATAATCAGTGAGCCTCCCAGTGCAACATTAATGATTTGTTCGCCTCTGCATATACCGATAAGCGGAACCTTGTTATCCAGTGCATAGTTGATTAAAGCCATTTCGAGGCTGTCGCGATAACGGTTAAAGGTGCCGCAACGTGATGTGTCGCCCTCTTTGCCGTAATATCCGGGGTAAACATCTTCGCCTCCCGTAATCAGTATCCCGTCAACACGGTTTGCCAGTTTCGTTGCCGAATCAATTCCCAAGGGATACATGTTGTACAACAGCAAGGTGGTATCGTAACGGTGTAGCCAGTTGCTGTAGGTGCGCTTTTTGTGCATCTTTGAAATAGCAATGCGCAGTGGCCGGCCGGTAACTTTGGGGGCGTGGTTGCAAGCGGTAAGCCATCCTGCAAACAGAATAATTACCAATATCTTCAGGTTTGTTTTCATGCGTTTGTATTGAATTTAGCGGGATTCAAAAAAATATCGTCTAAAATATAAAAAGATACGGTTGCTCTTATCCTTTGATGCTGATGTAATATTCGCCGAGCAAATCCGAATACTGTTTTGTGAAACGGTTATCTTCGTTACGGATGATGAATTTTTCTTCATTTACCGTAGCCGGTTTGGTGGTGCCCAGTTGCAGGTTTACCCGGTTGGGAGCTTTGCATGGTCTGGGGAAAATCAATAATCTTTTCTGTAAAAATAATCCATGTCCGGCAGCAATGGACAGAAAAGTTTTGCTTTCGGTGTAGGGCAGTACCAGGCAGAGTTTTCCCTTGTTGTTAAGCATTTTGCGGGAATAAAAACATAAATCGGAATAGGATAACGAATCGGTGTGGCGAGCCTGTTGTTTGCGGCTGTTTTGGGGGCGCATGTCGTTTATAAAGAAAGGAGGGTTGCTAATAATGACATCGTATGTGTTGTTGACACTCTTGCTAAAGCTGGCCATACTTTTGTTAAAAACCTGTAATCTGTCGCTAAATGGCGATTGTTTGAAATTGTCCCGGGCTTCGTTTACCGATGCTTCGTCAATTTCAACGGCATCAATCACTGCGCTGCTTCTAACAGCCATCATCAGTGCAATGATTCCCGAGCCGGTTCCTATGTCCAGCACTCTGTTTGCCCCGCTTACTTCGGCCCAGGCCGACAGTATCATGGCATCGGTACCGATTTTCATGGTTGACCGGTGATGGTACATCGAAAACTGTTTGAAACGAAAAGGTTGCCGGTTTTTCATGTTAACTTTCGAGGTAAATCTCTATCAGGCCTTCCGGAGCTTTAACATCAATGGTTTTTGCATTGCGATCCACCTTTTTAATGATGTCGTCGTTTAAAGGAATCAGTATCTCCTTTTCCTTGTGAAATACCTGAATAACCGCCTGGTTAGGATAGTCGAGAATTTCCTTTATCAATCCAAGTTCGCCATGTTTTTCGTCGATAACGGTAAATCCTTCAACTTCGTGGTAATAAAATTTGTTGCCGGTTAGGGGCGGTAATACCGATAGCGGGAGGAACATCTCTTTTTTTATCAGTGCCGAGGCTTTTTCAATGGAGTCAATCCCTTCAAAAGCAATAATGGCTTTGTTGTTGAGGATTTTTACCGATTCGATGAAATAGGGGACAGGGGAGTTGTTGATACTTAAAAATATCATATCAAGTCCTGCGTATTGTTTTGGCGAGTCAACATCAAGATAAGCGGTTACTTCTCCGTTGTTGCCATGAATTTTTGTGATGATTCCCAAATAAAAATACTCCTTAAAAGCATCCATTATAAAATATTTTAAGCTGCAAAAATAAGAAAGCCTACGGATATTTTAAGAAGTAGGGTGCGGAGTGTAAGCTATTCGAACAAACTTTCGGCGTAATCATCAACCCAGCTCTGTAGTGCTTTAATATCCTGGTCGTTCAGTACGGCATTACGGTGAATTAGGGTGTAAATTTTCATGGGCATTTCGCCTTCTTCAAGTTCATCGTTAATTTCATCAAGAAACTTGGCCTTTTTTACTTTGGAAAGTTTGTTCCAGTCCGAAAAATTCAGTTTTTTTCTGCCCTCACGCGTGTCGCGGCTTACTAAAAACGAAACGGGAGCAAGGTATGAGTACCACGGATAAACGGTTTCGTTTGAATGGCAGTCGTAACACGATGCCCTGAGCTTTTGTGCAATATTGTCGGGTACGGTTGTGGTTTTTAACAAGTCGTCAGGATTGTTAACGGTTACTTCGGGCAGGTTGGCAGGAATAAACTGAATTACAACAAACAGTGCCACAAGGATTATCAGTAATTTTTTCATGTCTTTATATTTTTTTTTAAAGGTTATTCTCCGGCAATATCTTTAATAATTCCGTTGGCCCAGTCCGACAGCGTTTTAACCTCTTGGGGAGTTAATTTCATATCGGGATATTTTTTAATGGTTTTCTTAGGCGGCATATCGCCTTCGGTAACCGATTCGGCGATGTTATCCAGCTTGCCAATCAGTTTGTGCACTTTTAAATCCTGCATCTTATCGAATTTAAGTTTCATCTTTCCCTTCATGTTTTTAGATTGGGAGTTGTGGCAGTCAAAACATTTGTTGTCGATAATGGCCTGTACATCATCAGGTACCACATATTTTTCGTTTCCGGGAATTGTGTTGTTCAAAATATTTTCAGTAGCGGAAATACTCATTAAAGTGGCTGCAACAAAAAATAGAGCTGATATAAGAATTATTTTTTTCATATGTTTGATTTTTAAAGTTATCTGTACAAAGATAAGCAATTATTTAGAATAATTATTAATTGAGAAAAGGATTTGATGAAGGAACTTTACCAATTGCTTGAAAACAAGTGCCGTTTATACAATAACAGGGAGTTTATCAATACCGACCCCGTAAGTATTCCGCATGGCTTTTCCCGGAAAGAGGATGTGGAGATATCGGGTTTTTTAACGGCTCTGATCTCATGGGGAAACCGGAAAGCCATTTTAAAGTCGGCATCTCTGTTGATGGATTTGTTTGAAGGGGAGCCGTTTAGGTTTATTACCACCGCTCCGGTTAGCGATTTCAGGCGTTTTGAAAAATTTGTTTACCGTACTTTTAACGGAGATGACTTGTTGTTTTTAACCTATGCTTTGCGGGATATCTATTTGGAGCGGGGAGGACTTGAAACGGTGGCAAACATTAGTTATGGTGAAACAGGATGTGTAAAAGAAGTGATTACCGGCATACGTGATGCGCTTTTGAAGACGGCGCATCTGCAGCGCTCGGAAAAGCATCTTGCAAATCCTAACAGGGGTTCGGCGGCAAAAAGGATAAATATGTTTCTCAGGTGGATGGTACGAAAAGACAACAACGGTGTGGATTTTGGGATATGGGAACAAATACCGGCATCGGCATTGATGTGTCCGCTGGATGTGCATTCGGGAAATGTTGCCCGTAAACTCGGTTTGCTAAGCCGAAAGCAAAACGACTGGAAAGCTGTTGAAGCGTTAACCGAAAGTTTGCGTGGTTTCGACCGCCGCGATCCGGTTAAATACGATTTTGCCCTGTTTGGTATGGGGGTTTTTGAAGGCTGGGGAAAATAGATTACTTTAGACGTGGTATTAATTCTGTAAAAATTGATGATTTCATGAATGAACGTTCCGGTTTTCGTAAAAAATTGTATGAGATAATTTTTGAAGCTGATACTCCTGCCGGCAAAGCATTTGACGTGATATTGCTTATTGCCATTTTGCTGAGTGTGGTGGTGGTTATTTTAGGTAGCGAACCTTCGCTGGCTGCCGATTATGGAAATCTATTTTATTTTATCGAATGGTTTTTGACCATTTTGTTTACCATTGAGTATTTTTTAAGGATTTATACCGTTGACAAACCGTTTAAATACATTTTCAGTTTTTACGGTATCATCGATTTTATAGCGGTTATTCCAACCTATCTGGCCGTATTTCTGACCGGTTCGCATTTTTTGGTGGTGATAAGGGTTTTCAGGTTGATGCGGGTTTTCAGGGTGCTTAAGCTTGCCCGTTACATAAAAGCCGGCGACACACTTTCCATGGCGCTGAAAAACAGCAGGGGCAAGATTATTGTTTTTCTTGAGGCGGTTGTTATGCTGGTGATTATCATCGGTTCGCTGATGTATTTGGTTGAAGGTCCCGAAAACGGTTTTTCAAGTATTCTGGTTTCCATCTATTGGGCCATTGTAACGGTAACTACGGTTGGATACGGTGATATTGCACCTCAAACCGTGTTGGGGCAGGGGATAGCTGCCGTTCTTATGATTGTTGGTTATGCCATTATTGCCGTTCCCACCGGTATTATTACTTCCGAAGTGTCAACAGCCCGGAAGAAAACGGGCATCAATACCCAGGTGTGTCGTAACTGCCTGTACGATAAACATGACGATGATGCAAAGTATTGTAAAATTTGCGGAGAGAAACTGGATTAGCGGTTTTTGGTTTTTCGGTTAATGTTGAAAGAAACCGGTAAACCGCTTGTTCTTTATAATTTTATACCGCTACCTTAAGTTTTGAAACATTGGCCGTGTTGAACATCTCTTTGGCATATTTAAGGGTAACCTTAAAAGTTTTTGTTTTTTTCTTTTTTGAAGGAAGTTCGTACATGGCATCCATTAAAATGGCTTCGAGGATAGAGCGCAATCCGCGTGCCCCCAGTTTAAATTCAATGGATTTTTCAACCACAAAGTCGTAAACCTCTTCATCGAAACTTAATTTTATGCCGTCCATTTCAAAAAGGGCTTCAAACTGTTTAACCAGCGCATTTTTAGGTTCGAGAAGGATTCGTTTTAATGCGTTTTTATCGAGAGGGTTTAGATAGGTAAGAATGGGTAAACGTCCCACTATTTCAGGGATTAGGCCAAACTTTTTTAGGTCGGCAGGCGAAATGTATTGCAACAGATTGTCTTTATCCACTTCGTCGTCTTTATGACCTGCAAAAGAGTATCCCACTACCGAAGTCCGCATGCGGGCGGCGATGATACGCTCGATACCCTGAAAAGCGCCTCCGGCAACAAACAAGATGTTTTTGGTGTTTACCTGTATCATCTTTTGTTCGGGATGCTTACGTCCTCCCTGCGGCGGAACATTAACCACGGTGCCTTCCAGTAATTTCAGCATGGCCTGCTGAACACCTTCGCCCGAAACATCGCGTGTAATAGAGGGGTTGTCGCTTTTGCGTGCAATTTTATCTATTTCGTCAATAAAAATGATGCCGCGCTCGGCAGCTTCCACGTTGTAATCGGCGGCCTGCAACAGTCTGCTGAGGATGCTTTCCACATCTTCGCCCACATAACCGGCTTCGGTTAATACCGTGGCATCGGCAATGGCGAAAGGTACGTGCAGCATGCGGGCAATGGTTCTGGCCAGCAATGTTTTTCCGGTTCCTGTATCGCCCACAAGGATGATGTTCGATTTGTCGATTTCCACCTCTTTGGCCCGGGCATCGTGTCCGATACGTTTGTAATGATTGTAAACGGCAACCGAGAGTATTTTTTTTGCCTCCTCCTGTCCGATAACATACTGGTCGAGAAAAGCCTTTATTTCTGCGGGCGTTTTAACCTCGTCCATACCGGGGAGTTTAAAACCGCCTTTTGATTTGTTCTCTTCCTGCACAATCTGATAGGCCTGTTCCACACAGTCGTTACAGATTTGCCCTTCGATACCGGATATCAACAATCCAACCTGGCTTTGCGGTCTTCCGCAAAACGAGCAGCTTTGTTCGCTATTTTTTCCTTTTGCCATAAAATCTTAATAGGGAAATACTATTTCTTTGTATTTCGCACAAGAATTTCATCAATCATACCGTAATCTTTGGCTTCTTCGGCAGTCATCCAATAGTCGCGGTCGGAGTCTTTCCAAATCTTTTTATAAGTCTGGCCGGTATGTTTCGAGAGTATCTCGTAAAGTTCTTTTTTGAGTTTTGAAATTTCGCGGGCGGTAATTTCAATATCGGATGCTTGTCCCTGAGCACCTCCCATGGGTTGGTGAATAAGCACCCGCGAATGGGTAAGCGCCGTACGTTTTCCTTTTTCGCCGGCACACAATAAAACAGCACCCATAGAAGCGGCCATACCGGTACAAATGGTAGCCACATCGGGCTGGATATACTGCATGGTGTCGTAAATACCCAGACCGGCATAAACCGATCCTCCCGGAGTATTCAGGTATATCTGGATGTCGCGTTTGGGGTCGTTCGATTCGAGGAAGAGCAACTGTGCCTGTATGATGTTGGCCACATAGTCGTCGATTGGAACTCCCAAAAAGATGATCCTGTCCATCATTAATCTTGAGAAAACATCCATTTGAGCAATGTTCAGCTGGCGCTCCTCAATAATGGTGGGTGAAATATAGTTGCCGTATGCAGAGTTGTAACGATCGAGCGTAAGGCTGCTGATACCGAGATGTCCCGTGGCAAATTTCCTGAATTCTTTACTGCTGTTCATAAGTGCGTGTTTTTAACAAAAACAATTATTTATTGATGTTTTGCATTATCTCCATGAATTTATCGGGCGTAACGGTTTCTTCTTTGCGTTTTACATTTTCTTTGAAAACGTTGCCCAGTTTTTCATCCATCAGTTCACCGTATATTTTCTGTCCTTCCTCTTTGTTGCTCAATATCTGGTCAACAATCTGTTCAATCTGGGGATTTGAATTGTCTTTTCCCTGAACCTGGAAATAGGCCCTTACTTTGTCGCGTACATCTTCGTTGTCAACTTTCAGCTGATCGCCGAACTGGCTTCTCAGCTTGTCTTCAATAAGCTGCCATTTAAACGATTTTGCATAGCTTTCGTATTGAACATCTAACTGTTCGGCGGTAATTTTTCCCTGATTGCTGTCGAGCAGCCAGCGTTTTAAAAATTCGTCGGGTAATTCAATGTTGCTTTCTTCAATTAGTTTTGAAACAACATCGCCGGTAAACTGACGGTCGCTGTCTTTGGCATAATGTTCTTCCAAATCCTGCTTGATGCGGGCTTTAAAATCGTCAACGGTTTTCAGTTCGTCGTTGGGGTAAACTTTTTTAAAGGTTTCTTCGTTCAGTTCGGCTTCTTTATGGCGGATAATGCTTGTAATTTCAAACCGGTAATCCGATTTCATCTGCTCTTCGGTAAGGTTTTCGCCCAGTAACGCTTTAACTTTTGCTTCGTCTTTAAAGGCGTTTGAAGGGTTGAAAACTACTTTGTCGCCCACCGATTTGCCGTAAAATTTCTTTTGAACACCTTTTAATTTAAGGTCTTGCAATTTAAAGTATCCGTCGTGTTCCACACCGTTTTCCACTTCGTTTCCATCTGCATCAACCTGTACAAATTTACCTTGTACACCGTCGCCTTCCCCGGCTTTTTCAGGGTGTTCTTCTTCGCCGAAACGGATTTTAATATCGTTTATGGCATTTTCCACCTCTTTGTCGGTTACCTCTATTTTATAGTAGGGTACTTCAAACGCATCTTTTTTCAGTTCGATTTCAACTTCGGGAGCAAGACCAATATCGAAAAAGAAATCAAGCTCTTTGTCAACGCCGAAATCAATCTGTTTGGTTTTTTCAAGATTTGGCATGGGGTATCCAAGCACATTTAATTTCTGCTCGTCGATGTATTTGTTAAGGGCTTCCGAAACGGTTTTGTTAACCTCTTCGGCGGTAACCGACTGTCCGTACATCTTTTTTATCATGCCCATGGGAACCATACCGGGACGGAAACCGGGCATGTTGGCTTTTTTTCTGTAATCTTTTAAAGTATTGTTAACTTTATCAATATAATCTTCTTCCTTAAGATTAATATGAATAATGGCCTGAAGGTTGCCATTGGGTTCGTGAGTAATATTCATTGATTAAAAATTTAAAAATGTGCGGGTGAAGGGACTCGAACCCCCACGCCTTGCGGCACCAGATCCTAAGTCTGGCGCGTCTACCAATTTCGCCACACCCGCAGTATGTTGGCTGTTAAAAATTCGGGCTGCAAATATACTACTTTTTTTATGTGCCGCCCTATTTTTCAAAGGCTATTTTGGTGCCGGTTAATTTGTTGAGTATCTGAATAATATTGTTAAGCCTGTTGGTGGTTTCGGTAAAATCTTTTGTTTTGTAAAACTTAATTTTTCTTAAATCGGATACTGTTTTTTGATAAAGGTTTTTCCACTTCCAGGCAACGACAGCCGAAACGGGCAGGCTGATGAGGTAAACCAGGGCTGTTTGCCAGCTGTTGAAAATAAAAAATACGGCAACTGTTTGTAACAGATAAAAGAGGGGGAAGAAAAGCATGGTGAGTACAAACATAAAGGAGCTGTGAAACATTTTGTCGGGTACTTTGCGCGACAGGTAATAAGGCAGTTGATAAGTGAGCAGGTTGTTTAAGTAACCATATAGGAACAACGGGAATGTTAAAACAAGCATTATTATCTTTAGTAAAACAGAACCTTTTGTTGCGTTGGTGAAGAGTTCGGTAATTGATAGTTTCGCTTTTTTTAACGTTCTTTTTACTTTATTGAAATCGTCGTTTATTTTGCTGATTGTTTCGGGATTTTTACTTGCAGCACTTTCCAGATACGAAACAAATATTTGGTCGGCTTTTAATCCGTCGCCTTCATCACGTGGGTTCATGCCCTTCTTGACGCATATTGATTTACGATATAAGGGGCGCAATTCGTTTATCAGGTCGTAATATTTTTCACATTCTATGTTGATGATTAACGGTTTAATTTCTTCTGCCAGACGATTTTTAAGCCGGTTTAATCCCACGGCGGGGTTTTCGTTGTATGTTTTTATGTATTCCGACACAGGAATGGGGTTGCCGAAATTAACCAGTAAGCGGCTTCTGCAAAGGGTATATTCGTCGTAATCAATACCAACGGGAACCACTTTGATTCCCTGTTTTACCTTGCCGGCATTTTCGGTTTGAAAGGCAATGCGAGCAAATCCTTTTTTTAAGGGGCGTAACCGGCGAACTCCTTTGTGGTTGCCTTCGGGAAGAATAACCAGCCCGTTATAGGCATTAAGCACATCCACCGTTTTGTCAAATACCTCTTTGTTTTTCTTTAAGGAGTCGATACCGTCGCGGATACGGTAAATGGGCAGAATCTTCAGAAAATAGAGAATGGGTGCATACTTTTTAAAGATATCGGAGCGTGCCATAAAAACAAGCTGATTTTTCACCGTAAACAGCATGGTGAGTGCATCCATTAAAGCATTTTGATGGTTGGGCGTAAATATTAAAGGCTCTTTTTCGGGAACTTTGTGGTAGTTTAAAACAACTACCTTTCTGTAAAAGATACGATCGTGCCAAAACCGGACATACACGTAAAGGAATTTATACCAAAAAGACTTTTTCTCGATATTATGAAATCCCATAAACTATGCTTTTACACGTTTTTTCGAGATGATACCGTAGGTAAAATTTGTCCAAACCCCGGCAATAAACAGCCCTGCAATAATGTGCCATATTCCCCACCATGCCGCAATGATGGCCATGCCGCCAAGTTCCAGTTCGGGAGGGAAAATCTTTGGGTTAAATATCAGCACCAGTGCCAATCCCGAATTTTGGATACCGGTTTCAATGGATATGGTTTTACGGTCAACCTTAGGTCTTTTTAATATGGCTGGTAAAAAATATCCCGATGCAAATGCCAGCGCATTATGTATTAATACGATAAAGAAGATGTATTTGATTACAACCAGAAAATATTCAATGTTTTTGGCCAGGGCGATGATTACAATGGCACTGAAAATAATAATTGAAACGGTTTTAATGGGCTTAACGATTTTTGCCGTGAATTTCGGGAATTTCTCATTTACAAAAATTCCGAGAATAATAGGAACTCCCAAAATGATAAATACCGTTTTGAACATCTGAACCGCATCAATTTCAATGGGTCGTACCAATACTTCTGCCGAATGTGCGTTAAAAAATCCTATGGTAAGTTTCCCCCAAACTGCAAAGTTAAGCGGGGTAAAAATGATGGCTCCCATTGTGGCAATGGCAGTAAGGCTTACCGAAAGGGCAACATTGCCTTTGGATAACGATGAAATGAAGTTTGATATATTGCCGCCCGGACAGGCTGCAACCAGTATCATTCCCAGACCGATGGTGGGGGTAATGTAATCGCGCAATGAAATTACAAGTAAAAAAGTTAAAAACGGCAGCATTATAAATTGCGATATAAATCCAACAATGGCCGATTTGGGGTTAAGCAATAACTTTTTAAAATGTTGCAGCTTAATTTCAAGTGCCACACCAAACATTACAAATGCAAGGGCAAAGTTAAGTGCGTGCAAACCGGCAGGACTAAAATTTAATCGAATCGAATCAAAAGTCTGTAATTCTTCTAACATAATCCATTTTTACTTTTTGCATAAATACAAAATATATTTGAATATGTTAATGATATTTGTCCGGTAAAAAATAGTGGGGCTAAAGATATGTTTTGTAAATAGCTGAAATAAAAGTTTATATATGTATGTGTAATTAATAAATAATGTTTTCTGTTATATTTTTTGCATAAAATATTGCACGGGCAAACCAAAACATTAAATTTGACGTTCTTTTTAGTAAACAGGTTTTTTATTGCAGGAATTTTATAAATACCGGATAATTACCGCTTTAGCGGTAATGCTTTTTTTGCTTACCGGCGGGTATGTAAAATCGCAGGAGATGCTTGGGCTAACAACCGGCAATTATGGCGGTATTGCATCTGCTTCACTTAATCCGGCAAATATTAATCATCAAAAGGTATTTTTTGATGTGAATATCCTTTCGGGTGATCTTTTTCTTAGGAATAATTTTGCTTACATTCCGCATCAGGATGCTTCCATTTGGGATTTGATTTATAACAATGATGATTTACCTCTTTATCACGGTGATAAAAATTTTACTTATTACGACAATAAGGAACTGAAGTTTGTTAATTTAAATTTACGATTACAGGGGCCTTCTGCTATGTATTATTTTGGCAGACACGGCTTCGGAATAAGTACCGCTTTGAGGTTTAATACGGTAAGTAATCGTTTGCCGTTTGAGATTCCGCTTATTGGTTATCATGGTTTAAAATATGATCCTCTGCACAATATTAATTATAATGACTATGATTTTGATGTGGCATCGGGAACATGGTTTGAACTGGGCCTGACCTATAGTTACGATGTTATTAAATTCAACCGGCACAAATTAACAGCCGGCATAACCGTTAAGCCTCTGTTTGGCTTGGCCGGTATTTCGGGCAATATCCGAAACGGTGATTACATCATTATTAATGATTCTACCATTAACTTTAATAACATAGATGCCGATATGGTTTTTTCGTTACCGGTTGATTACGATAATAACGATGTTCCCGGTAATGCGCCAACGGTTAAGGGAAGTGGTTTGGGTATTGATATTGGAGTGGTTTTTGCCAAAAAACGATACGATATCATGGATCACTACCGGGGCAGGATATGCGAAAGGCCATACAATCCTTATGCTTATAAAGTTGGTATTTCGCTTATTGATATCGGCAGAATAAATTATAAGAAAAATGCAGAGGAGCACTCGTTCAATAATGTCTCGGCCTACTGGTCGAGTATTGATACCACAGGGTTTGAAAGCGTGAACAGCTTTATGGGAAATTTGAGTGAGCTGTTTTACGGCGACAGGGAGAAGTCGTACAGGGGTGACAATTTTAAACTCGGGTTGCCAACGGCTTTAAGCTTACAGGCTGACCTTTATATAAAAAGAAATATCTTTTTAAACGCTGTCTGGATACATCCTATAAAGTTGTATAAATATTCCATGCGCAGGCGATCGCTGGTGGCCATTACGCCCCGTTACGAAACGCCCTGGTTCGAAGCAAGTCTTCCCGTTTCGCTGTACGATTACAGGTATGTAAGGATTGGCCTGGCCGTGCGGTTTTATTTTATTACCATCGGTACCGAACGGATAGGCACCTATCTGGGTTTGTCCGATCTAAACGGTCTTGATGTTTACGCATCCATAAAGTTCCACCTTGTTAAAGGGGCCTGCAAATTTAAAGGCCCCAACAAATGTCTTAATTATGAGTACGGAATTTCTGATAAGGACCGCCAGCTATACAGAAAACGCAGACGATAAATCATTCCTTTTTTAAGCTGATACTTTTATCGATAAATATTACTTAGAATTTAAAAACCACTCCCGCCATAACATTGAATTTGGCCTGTGGAAAATAGCCGTTCATTTCGTATTCCTCTTCGCCGTAAACATAGCGGTAAACCCATGCGTTGGTTTCGTATTCGGTATTGAAAATGTTGTTTAGGCTCAGCATAAAATCGATGCCTTTTAAAAATCCCGGATGAATGGAATAGTTCATTTTTATGTTGTTAACAAAATAGGGGTCGAGGCTGCGATCCGGGTTTGAAGTATTGTCGATATACTGCCTGCTAACGTAATTTGAAACAAGACCGACGGAGAGGTTTTTAACCGGAATAAATGTTAATATACTTGATGCGGTTACGTCGGGAGAAAAGGAGATGTCGGTGGTTCCGAGGTTTTTTTCGTATTGCAAAGGTTGGCTTGAAGGGTCATCCCAGTAATTCCAGTTATCCACATACTCTGTAAAATCTTTTATTTTGTTTTGGCTGTAAGTAAGGTTAACATTCCAGTTTAACCAGGTTGTAAACTCAATGGCAGCGGACAACTCAATACCGGTGCGGTAACTTTCGGGTACATTGGTTCTGACCGGTGTTCCTACATTGTTGATTTTTCCGGTAAGTACAAGCTGGTTTTTGTAATCCATATAAAAGAGGTTGGCATTAAGAATGAACTTTTTCAGGCTGAGTTTGTAACCCAGTTCGTAATCGGTAAGGCGTTCGGGTTTTACTTCGGAACCCTGAAGGGCATCCCTGAAGTCGGAACGTGAGGGCTCACGGTTGGCCACCGCTACGCTGGCAAAAAAGGCATTGTTTTTATTCAGATTGTAAAAGATGCCCCCTTTGGGGTTAAAGAAATCGTAATGATGTTGCTGTGTTAAATCCGTCAAATCGTCGTGTGTTCCGGTTATTGAGTAATCAATATTTCGGTATTGCAAATCAAGGTAAAGGCTCAGCGATGAAAACAGCCGGTATTTGGTTTTGGCAAACAGGTTAAAGTTTGTTTTCAGACCGTTATTAAAATACCAGTTTCTGTCGTGATCGCCCAAACGTGCAATTTGTGCCCAGATAACTTTTCCGTAGTGGTCGCCGTTGTATTGGTTCCAGCTTCCGCCCAAATTTACGGTTAGTTTGTTGCTTTCGTAGTTGAGGGCTGCAATGGCACCGTAATAATCGTTATCCAGCCATTTTTGTCTGATAAGGTTGGTACGGCTGATGGTGTCGTTTCCGATAATGGTATCGTTCATGCCGTATTTCGAGAATTTTTGGTTGTTTTTGTAACTTTCGTAATAACCTTTTCCTTTGGTGTAAAAAACGGCTGTGGTAAGGTTCAGTTTTTTCGAAAATTCGTGGGCGTAGTGCAACTGGTAATAGTTTTGGGTGTAGTTGTCGGTTTGGTTATCGTAATATCCCAAAAAGTTACCGTTGTTATCATACATGGCTCCGGCGGGGTTATAGGTTCTGTTGGTTGACAGGCTGTCTTTGGGTACGCCGTACCATGCCTGATAGGTTTTTTCTTTTCCAAGCATTATTACTGCTTTGACAATATCTTTTTTGCCGTAGTATCCTCCCGAAAAATAGGCCGATTGCAGATTGGACGAAGCCCTGTCGATATAGCCGTCGGAAGTGACCATTGAGGCTCTTCCGGCAAAATTCCAGTTTTTACCGATGATGCCCGTTCCGAACTTTAAGCTGTTTTTCATGGTGTTAAACGAACCTCCCGTAAGTGCATAGTCAACATAGGGATCGTCGGAAAACCCGTCGGTTTTAATGTTGATGCTGGCACCGAAGGCAGCGGCACCGTTGGTAGAGGTTCCTACCCCGCGCTGTATCTGCATGCTTTCAACCGACGAAGCCATGTCGGGCATGTCAACAAAATAAACGCTATGCGATTCGGGGTCGTTTACAGGTACTCCGTTCAGTGTTACGTTAATACCGGTGAGGTCGGTGCCCCGTATGCGTAATCCGGTATAGCCTACTCCTCCTCCTGCATCGGAAGTAACCACCACCGAAGGCGTTAAGGTGAGCAGGTAAGGCAGGTCTTTGCCGTAATTATCTTTTGCAATGGTGTGCTGGTTTAGGTTGGTGTGGGCTGAGGGTTCGTTGTTTTTTGCCCTGATGGCCGAAATGATAACCTCTTCGCTAAAATAGGTTTCGGGTTTTAATCTGACGGACAGATTAACATCATTTTTTACAAAAAGGGTTTTGTTGTATCCGCCGAAACCTACATACGTAATGTTGATGACATGTTCGCCTTTTTTTATGCCGGAAACAATAAATGCTCCGTCGTTATCCGATGCCACAGCTTGGGCAAAACCGTCAATTTGAATGGTTGCTCCCGGCAGCGGTTTACCGGTTTCAAAATTTGATACGGTACCGCGGATGGTAAACTGGGCCGTCATTAATAAAGGTGTGACGGCGGCAATGATAAACAGTGGTAATTTTTTAAGCATGGCTCTTTTGATTTAGAATTAAACAATTAAAATCAATAGAGAAAAGCCTGAATGGGTTGGTGATTTTTTACTCTTTTCCCTGCGCCGGCATTACCCGGGTCAGGTTCAAAGGGTTTGTTCTCAGCCCGTAATATTAAGGCACCCCTATTGGAAATACAGGGTGCAAATGTATAAAAAGATATTGAACGGCAAAACGAAAATAGAATTTGTATGGCAAGTACTGATTTCCTGAAAATAAAAAAGGCCTTACCGTTTCCGGTAAGACCTTGTTATATAATGTAGTGTGATATTATGCTCCCAAAACTTCAGCCATTTTTTTACCGAGGTCGGCAGGAGAGTCAACTACATGAATGCCACATTCGCGAAGTATCTCTTTTTTGGCTTCGGCAGTATCGGCTTTTCCTCCGATAATGGCACCGGCATGACCCATGGTACGGCCTTTTGGAGCGGTAGCTCCGGCAATAAAGCTAACAACGGGTTTGGTTCCGTGTTCTTTATACCAGCGGGCGGCATCGGCTTCCATATTTCCTCCGATTTCACCGATCATAACCACGCCTTCGGTTTCCGGATCGTTCATAAACAGTTCCAGTGCTTCACGGGTTGAGGTTCCGATAATGGGGTCGCCTCCGATACCGATGGCGGTGGTTTGTCCAAGTCCGATACGGGTTAACTGGTCAACCGCTTCATAAGTTAAGGTTCCCGAACGTGAAACAATGCCCACGCGGCCTTTTTTATGAATAAATCCCGGCATGATACCCACTTTTGCTTCGTCGGCAGTAATAACTCCCGGGCAGTTGGGTCCTACCAGTCGTGCATCTTTATCTTTCAGATATTCTTTTACGGTAACCATATCTTCCGTTGGGATACCTTCGGTAATACAGATGATAACTTTAATTCCGGCTTCGGCCGCTTCCATAATGGCATCGGCAGCAAACGGAGGAGGTACGAAAATTACCGAGGTGTCGGCTCCCGCCTGATCAACAGCCTCTTTTACGGTGTTAAAAACCGGCTTTCCAAGATGTTCCTGTCCGCCTTTTCCGGGTGTAACTCCGCCAACTACGTTGGTGCCGTAATCGATCATCTGTGAAGCATGAAAAGTTCCTTCGCCTCCGGTAAATCCCTGTACGATGACCTTTGAATCTTTATTAACTAAAACACTCATTGTATATCTGTTTTCTGATGTTTATTAAAATAGTGGCCAAAGGTAATACGTTTTGGATAAATTGTAAAAATTAAATGACTAATTTTGTTATTTACAAATCATTTTAAATTACACCATGTCATCAGTTAATGCCAGTCTTTTAAATTCCGACACCATTTGTGCCGTTGCCACACCCCCCGGATCGGGAGCTATTGCACTCATAAGAATAAGTGGCAAAGAGAGTTTGCCGGTTTTATGGAAATTATTTAAACCTTTAAATGGTAAGCTGAAAATGGATCAAATGGAGAGCCATAAACTCTATTTCGGGAAAATATGGGATGATGACCGGATGATTGATGAGGTATTGGTTTCGTGGTTTAAAGCACCTCATTCGTACACCGGCGAAGATTCGGTTGAGATTTCCTGTCACGGCTCCATATACATTCAGCAAAAAATAATTGAATTACTGGTTAAACACGGAGTGCGCCCCGCCGATGCCGGTGAATATACAAAACGTGCATTTTTAAATGGCAGAATGGACCTGTCGCAGGCCGAAGCCGTTGCCGATTTGATAGCGTCTCAGTCGAAAATGGCCCATCAGGTTGCCATAACCCAAATGCGCGGAGGATTCTCAAAAAAGATAAGTGAGCTGCGTGAAAAACTTTTGCAATTTGTTTCGCTGATTGAACTTGAGCTGGACTTTAGCGAAGAGGATGTGGAGTTTGCCAACCGGCAGGAGTTGTTCTTCCTGCTGAGTGATTTAAAAACCGAATTGTCGCAGCTTATCAATTCCTTCAGGTACGGAAATGTAATTAAACAGGGTATTCCCGTGGCCATTATCGGTAAGCCCAATACGGGAAAATCTACCCTGCTCAATGCGCTGTTGAACGAAGAAAAGGCCATTGTTTCGGATATTCCGGGCACCACCCGCGATGCCATTGAAGATACCATTGTAATTGAAGGTTATACTTTCAGGTTTATTGATACCGCAGGCCTGCGGGAATCGGATGACAAGGTGGAAAGTATGGGCATTGAACGCACCTACGATAAAATTGATCAGGCAACGTTAATTCTTTACGTTTGCGACATCAGTAAAATGGACGAAGCGTCGGTAAACGAAATGCTGATCGAGTTTAAAACCTATATTGAAGATGAAAGCAAACATTTTATACTGGTTGGAAATAAAATTGACAAGCTGGAAACCATTCCGCCCCATTTAAAAGAGCTGCTTAGTCTGGAAACGGTTTTTGTTTCGGCCAAACGTAAAGAAAATATTCACCTGCTTGCTGAAACGCTGGTTGACAAAGTAAAGGAGCACGACCTGCACAGTGATGTTATTGTTACCAACACCCGTCATTACGAAGCGCTTTCTGCAGCGTTGCAATCTGTTGAACAGGTGGAGGCCGGACTTAACAACAATCTTCCGGAAGACCTTGTAGCCATCGACCTCAGGCAGGCATTGCACTATCTGGGTACCGTTACCGGTGAAATTACCACCAACGAAATACTGGGTTCTATTTTTGAGAAGTTTTGTATAGGGAAGTAGGCTTGTTGCAGGGCTTTGGTCAGCTTTGCAAAATTTCCGCCATTTTAACGGTTACCTCAACCTGTCGGCTGAGCGTACCAGTTTTTCGTCTTTGATGATTCCGTTTATGGCGAGAATTAAAAATACCAAAGCAACCAGCGGCATGGCAATTCCGGCATAATTATATTCTGCCCTGATGCCGGACAGTTCTTCCAGCGCGGGAATGTTGTAAAAGAAAAGCAACGCAACATCACCTAAGGTAAAAATCACCAGCCCGCGTACCAGTTTTGCCTGCATCATTCTGTTTTTAAACAAAAACATGGTAATAAGTGATCCGAGAATTACCAAACCCGTTAAAGCCGTTACCGGTGCCGCAAACATGGTGTCGAAAGGAAGGGTAACATCGGGTACCAGACTTACCACCTTATAAATGTAAAACTCAAGCTGATAATCTCCCGAACCGATAAAACGTGCTATGGGAAAAATAAAATCAAGAAACATGGCAACGGCTGCCAACAATAAAAAAATGGTTTGTTTACGTTGAATCATCTTATTTGGATTTTGATTTAAATTTGGAGGGCAAAATTAAAATAAAACCATAAATAAATACGAGTATTAAAAATAACTATTATATTTGCAGCGCATTTTCAGCCAATTAATGGCTATAAAAAATCCCAAATCGTTAATCTGTTTTTAAATTTTGATTTTTCATCAAAAAAATCACACATTTTATTTCTAAATAAATTCACATATGTATATTAAATCTGAGCTGGAAACCAAACTTGTAAGCGAGCTGAAAGCCATTGCCAAACAGTTGGGTATTCCAAAAGCTGACAAGCTTGAAAAAGAGGAGATTATTTATAAGATTCTTGATTTTCAGGCTGCCAATCCCACCTCCGAGATGCTGGATATGGAAAAAGCATCTGTAAAAAAACGCCGTGGTCGGCCCAGAAAAAATCAGTCATCCAATACAAAAACGGCTGATAAAGAAAACAAACAAACGGCAAATAAAAATTCTGAAAACGGCAACAATACCCAAACGGAAGACTCCGGCGAACAAAAACCAAAGAAAAGAAGAGGCCGTCCGAGAAAAAGTCAACCCGTTGCCTCCTCCTCAACCGAAACGGTAACGCAAATTAAAGAAGAGGAAAAAATTACACCGCTTGAGGATGAAAAGTTGTCGGTATTGGAAAATCAGGCACCTGTTGAAGCTGCCGAAAAACCGGCGGAACAGGCCAACGAAGAAAAACCCAAAAAGGGAAGACGCGGTCGTCCCAGAAAAAACAAACAGCCTGAAAATACCGAAACCACCGAAACCAAAGACGACAACAAACAGCAGGAAGTAAAAACAGAAACCAAATCGGAAACCTCAACCGCAGAAACTACGGATGCACCTGAGAAAAAGGAAGAACCTGCCGAGAGTTCCGCCCAGAAACAGGGTTACACCCGTCAGGGAACTGATGATAAATATTCCAGAAATCAAAACCGTCAAAACTATCAGCAAAATCGTCCGCAGCGTCAGCAGCAGGATAACTTTGCCGACTTTGATGCCATGGTTTCCGCCGAAGGTGTTTTGGAGATTATGCCCGATCGTTACGGCTTTTTAAGGTCGTCGGATTATAATTATCTCAATTCACCCGACGATATTTATGTTTCGCAGTCGCAAATAAAACTGTTCGGATTAAAAACCGGCGACACCATCAACGGTGAAATCAGGCCTCCCAAAGAGGGAGAAAAATATTTCCCGCTGATTAAAGTCAATAAAATAAACGGAAAATCACCCGAAGAGGTTCGCGACCGTGTTCCCTTCGATTTTCTTACTCCCTTGTTTCCGCAGGAGAAGTTTAAACTTACCGGGCACAAACAGGAGAGCATTTCCACAAGAATTATGGATATGTTTGCCCCCATTGGCAAAGGGCAGCGCGGACTGATTGTTTCGCAACCCAAAACAGGTAAAACGGTGTTGTTAAAAGAGGTGGCCAATGCCATTGCTGCCAATCACCCCGATGTTTACCTTATTATTTTGCTTATCGACGAACGCCCTGAGGAGGTTACCGATATGGCCCGCAGCGTAAATGCCGAAGTTATTGCTTCAACCTTTGACGAACCGGCCGAAAAGCATGTTAAAATTGCCAACCTTGTTCTTGAAAAAGCCAAGCGCCTTGTTGAGAGCGGTCACGATGTGGTTATTCTGCTCGACTCCATTACCCGCCTGGCACGGGCCTATAACACGGTTTCTCCCGCTTCGGGTAAAGTGTTGTCGGGTGGTGTTGAGGCCAATGCGTTGCAAAAACCGAAACGTTTCTTTGGTGCTGCCCGTCAGATTGAAGACGGAGGCTCGCTCACCATCCTTGCCACCGCCCTTACCGAAACCGGCTCAAAAATGGATGAGGTTAT
>CAYNVN010000033.1:0-12201 GCA_964400655.1 uncultured Lentimicrobiaceae bacterium | reverse complement strand
GTTTCCTTTGCGCCTCTGCGCCTTAGCGGTACATCAAACTTTTAAACCTCAAACTTCCAAACCTTGAACTTCAAACTTCAAACTTTAAACCTTCAATCAACCAGCATCAAGCACCCAGCACCCAGATAATCCTCTCAACCTTTCCGGACTCCCCCCGCAAACCTTCGTTCGACCGAAAAGGTTTACTTTGCGCCTCTGCGCCTTAGCGGTACATCAAACTTCCAAACCTTGAACTTCAAACTTCAAACTTTAAACCTTCAATCAACCAGCATCAAGCACCCAGCAACCAGCTAACCCTCTCAACCTCTAAACTTTTAAACCTCTGAACTTTTAAACCTCAAACTTCCAAACCTTGAACTTCAAACTTCAAACTTCAAACTTTAAACCTTCAATCAACCAGCAACCCCGCCCGTACCTCCCGGTACATTCGGGCAGGCAGCAACAAGTAACCAGCAACAAGTAACCAGCTCCACCCCCCTTAAGTATAAATCCCCCCGTTAATACTAATCACCTCTCCGGTTATATAACCTGCCTTGTGGGAGGCGAGGAAAGCAACCAAATCGGCTACCTCTTCGGGATACCCGAAACGATTGACAGGAATAAGCTTTTTCAGTTGCTTTTCGTCAAGTTCTTTTGTCATCTCCGACCTGATATAGCCGGGTGCCACGGCATTAACCGTAACTTTTTTCCGGCCCATTTCCTGAGCCAGCGCTTTGGTAGCCCCAATAATACCGGCTTTGGCTGCCGAATAGTTGGTTTGACCCGGAAGTCCTTTTAAACCCGAAAGAGAAACCACATTAATGACCCTTCCGAATTTGTTAATGGCCATATCTTTCAGCAGCAGGGATGTAACATTATAGAAACCGTGCAAACTTGTGTTAATAACACTGTGCCACTCCTCTTTTTCCATCCAAAGCATCAGATTGTCTTTTGTGATACCGGCATTATTTACCAACACCGAAATATATTCGTCGGGATGTTTCTCTTTCCAGTTGTTCAGCGCATCCTTTACGGCCTTATCATCGGCCACATCAAACGCAATAATTTCTCCGTCTCCTCCGGCTGCTTTTACGCTTTCAAGAGTGTTTTCCGCTTTTTCCCTGCTACGGTTATAATTGATCAATACATGGTAACCCGTTTCGGCCAGTTTTTCACAAACAGCTTTGCCAATGGCTCCCGAGCCTCCTGTTACCAATGCGTATTTCATAAAATTAAAGATTAATAAATTGAAGATCGTTATTTTTCAGATATTCAGTCAGCTCGGCAATCTGCGTGTAAAGGCTGTTGTCTTCCTTAAAAACCGGAAGGATTGAACGAACCATTCCGAGAATTTTTTGAGTGTTTGCCGATGCTTTATCTTCCAGACCCAGTTTGGCAAATCCTTGCGAAAGGGTCATCAGCTCAATGGCCAGCACTTCAAAAGTATTGTTGATAACCTTATCGGCAATGAGTGCCGAATTGGTTCCCATGCTTACAATATCCTGATTGTCGTTGTTGTTGGGTATGCTGTGAACATAACTGGGAAACGAAAGGCTTTGATTTTCGCTTACCGTTGATGTGGCGGTAAACTGTGCACCCTGCATGCCGAGATTGAGTCCCAGCACACCAAGATTAACAAAGGGTGGAAGAATTTCGTTAAGTTTATTGTTTAGCAAAAAGTTAAGTTGCCGTTCGGCAAGCATCGAGAGCTTGGTAATGGCGGTTTTTGTTTTATCCATTTCAAACGAAACATAATCGCCGTGAAAATTACCGCCGTGATAAACCGTTCCCGTTTCAAAATTGATAACCGGATTGTCGTTCACCGAATTGATTTCGCCTTCAAGAATGGTTCTGGTATAGTGTAATGTGTCGATAACCGGCCCCAAAATTTGAGGAACACACCGCAGCGAATAATACTCCTGAACTTTTTGCTTAATCACCTTCTCGCTGTGATGCCCGTTGTAAAGATGGTCTTCGCGTTTGCGTATCAGCTTACTGTCGCTTAAAAAAGTACGCAGTGCCGCTGCAATGATTTGTTGCCCCTTATGCTGTTTGGTTTGATTAAGCATATCCGAAAAATGGTCGTCGAACGACTGCACCAACTCATTAATCATGGCCGAAGCCGCCAGCGACCAGTTAAGCAGATTTTTGGCCTTAAACAGGTTAACAAAACCGATTCCCGTCATTACCGAAGTGCCGTTGATAAGCGCCAGGCCTTCGCGTAAATGCACCTTTAACGGTTTTATGCTGAGTTCCTGAAAAACCTCTTTTGTTTTGCGCTTCTCTCCCTTGTAAAACACCTCTCCTTCACCGATGATTACCAATGCAAGTTGCGACAGCTGAACCAAATCGCCGCTTGCCCCAACTCCGCCATGCGACGGAATTAAGGGGGTAATATCGTTGTTTATCAATTGTTTTAAAATGATAATGGCATCCTGATGAATTCCGGAATATCCCAGCGAGAGCGTTTTCAGCCGGGCGATCATGGCAGCTTTTACCTGAACAGGATTAAGCGGCTCACCGCTTCCGGCGGCATGACTGCGGATAAGGTTATACTGCAAACGGGTCAGATCGGCAGGATCAACTTTGTACTGAGCCATCGGCCCAAAACCGGTATTGATTCCGTAAATAATTTTATCCTTGGAAAATTCAACCAAAAACCGAAAACTTTTATCAACCCTTTCGAGGGTTTCGTTATCAATTGAAAGCTCCGATTTATTATACAGCAAATCCCGCATTTCGTTGCACGTAAGTGCTTTCCCCGTAATCATTACCATACCTGCAGTATCAATAAAATATTTATTTAAGCTGACAAAAATAGAAACATTCATTGGATTTTCCTATTTACAATGTATTTATAATATTTCTATCTTTGCATATATCATAACCAAACATAAAAATAAACAGCTATGCCGGTTGAATATGTAGTTTTAGTAAATAAAAACGATCAGCCTTTGGGAACAATGGAAAAAATGGAAGCTCACGAAAGAGGAGAACTTCACCGGGCTTTTTCTGTTTTTATCTTTAATAAAGAGGGGCAGATGATGTTGCAAAAAAGGGCTGAAGAGAAATATCACTCGCCGGAGTTATGGACAAATACGGTATGCAGTCATCCCCGCACGGGCGAAAACATTAAAGATGCCGCACACCGCCGGTTGATGGAAGAGATGGGGTTTGATTGTGATATTGAAGAGGTGTTTTCGTTTGTTTACAAGGCCGATGTGGGCGACGGGCTTACCGAACATGAATACGACCACGTTTTTACGGGCATTTGCGATAAAAACCCCAAACCCAACCCCGACGAGGTGGGCGACTGGAAGTATATTTGGCCGGGCGAGTTGTATGCCGACATTGAAAAAAATCCGGATAATTATACCGTGTGGTTTAAAATAGCTGTTAAGGAACTGAAGAAATATTTGGACAACCATTAAAATAAGCAAATTATGTTACGTCATATTGTGATGATGAAATTCAGGAACAGGGAAACGGCAAAGGAAACCGCCGGTAAAGTAAAAAAAATGCTTGACGGTCTGGTTCCCGTAATTGACGAACTTAAAAGGATGGAGGTTGGAATTAATGTTAATACAAAACCTGCTGCTTACGATTTGGTACTTACGGCCGATTTTGATGACGAAGCGGGGCTAAATGCCTATCGCGCCCACCCCGATCATGTTAAAATCCTCGACTTTATGAAAGAGGTGGTTGACAAAACCACGGTGGTGGATTACTACTTGTAAACCTATCCGTCCCCTCCGGTTTTTTTAACCTCTGTATGCACACAAAGCAATTGAACATTAATCATGCAATTTATTCCTTAATTTTTTATGCTTCCGTTTAATGTTACCATATTAGGAAACGGTTCGGCCGTTCCCACCTCTTTTCAACATCCCACCTCACAGCTGGTAACGTACGGCAGCAAGCGTTTTATGATTGATTGTGGCGAAGGAACCCAGATGCAGATGATCAAATACAAAAAGGGCCACAAGCACATCGACCATATCTTTATCAGTCACCTTCACGGCGACCACTTTTTCGGACTTATAGGTATTATTAACACGTTTCATCTGTTCGGGCGAAAAAATCCGCTACACATCTATGCTCCGGTAGCCGTTAAAAAGGTTATCGACGTACAACTGGGGGTTTCATTAACAACCCTGCGCTATCCACTGGTTTATCATGCTTTGGAGGATATAAATAACAAGCCTTTATATGAAGACAAAAACCTTATTGTTTCTTGTTTTCCGCTTAACCACCGGATTCCTGCCTTCGGATTTGTTTTTAAGGAAAAAGCATCCGACAGGAAACTGAAGAAATCGTTTGTTTCGGAGTTCAACCCTTCCATTGAGCAAATTCATGCTGTTAAATCGGGCCTCGATTATGAAACGGAAACAGGAATGCTTATTTCCAACCGCGAGATTACGGACGACCCACTTCCACCACGTTCGTATGCTTTTTGCTCCGATACTGCCTATTTTGAAGCGATTATTCCGTATATCCGTAATGTGAACCTGCTTTATCACGAAGCTACTTTTGACAATTCGCAGGAAAATATGGCTGCTGACAAATTTCATTCAACGGCGGCGCAGGCTGCGACTATTGCCCAAAAGGCAACTGTAAAAAAGCTTTTACTGGGGCATTTTTCGGCACGCTTTAAGGAAAAAAATCATCTGCTTCAGGAAGCAAAAGCCGTATTTTCAAATACAGAGTTGTCGGTTGAAGGAAGAAGTTATGACATATGATATACGTATCAATTTAAAACCAATTCTAAATTATGGGCTTAAACAATCTTTAATAGAATAATATGTGTCATTCACGATAAATATTTTACTTTTGGGAGCTTGAAAATTATAAGTTGAAAACATTAACGTTAACAGTATGAACTTACATGAATATCAGGGTAAATCCATTTTAAAAAGATATGGAGTATCCGTTCCTTTTGGCATTGTTGCCAATAATGCTGACGAAGCTGTAGAAGCTGCAAAGAAGATTCAGGAAGAGACCGGTTCCGACAAATGGGCTGTAAAAGCACAGATTCATGCCGGCGGACGCGGAAAAGGCGGTGGTGTTAAAATTGCCAAAAGTCTTGACGAGGTAAGAATGTATGCCGATCAGATTATCGGAATGCACCTGGTTACCCCCCAAACCAAAAAAGAGGGAAAGCTGGTTCGCAAAGTGTTGATTGAACAAAATATCTATTACGCAGGGCCGGAACCTGTTGAAGAGTATTATCTGAGTATTTTGTTAAACCGCGACGAAGGCCGTAACATGGTTATGTATTCACCCCGCGGCGGTATGAACATTGAGCAGGTTGCCGAAGAAACTCCCGATGAAATTTATCACGAGATTATCGATCCTAAAGTGGGTATGACCGGTTTTCAGGCACGTCGTATTGCCTTTAATCTGGGGCTTAGCGGAACCGCTTTCAAAGAGATGACCAAATTTGCTTTCGCCATCTACAAAGCATATGTAGGTGCCGATGCCAGTCTGTTTGAAATCAATCCGGTAATTAAAGCCGCCGACGGAAGAATTTATGCAGCCGACTCCAAAGTGGTGGTTGATAATAACGCTTTGTATCGTCATAAAGACATCGCCGAAATGCGCGATATTGAAGAGGAAGACCCCATGGAAGTGGAAGCAGGCAAATACGACCTTAACTATGTAAAACTCGACGGAAACGTGGGTTGTATGGTAAACGGTGCAGGCCTTGCCATGGCTACCATGGATATTATTAAAATGTCGGGCGGCGATCCGGCCAATTTTCTCGATGTTGGAGGTACTGCCGATGCCAAGCGTGTTGAACAGGCTTTCCGTATCATCCTTAAAGACCCTAACGTAAAAGCCATTTTGGTTAATATATTCGGCGGTATTGTTCGTTGCGACCGTGTTGCACAGGGAATTGTAGATGCTTACAACAACATTGAAGATATAAAAGTGCCGATTATTGTTAGGTTACAGGGAACCAATGCCGAAGAGGGTAAAGAACTTATCGACAAATCGGGCTTAAAGGTTTATTCGGCAATTGAACTTAGCGAGGCTGCACGGCTGGTTAATGAAATTGTAAAATAATTCCATTTAGAATATTATAGGATTAAAAGGGAACTGTTTGGTTCCCTTTTTTTAATGACGTATGCAGAAAATGAAACTTGTTTTGTTACTGCCCGTTTTTTTGGTTTTTACGCTTCTTGTTTCCGCCCAAACCGATACCACATTATTAATTCCCGAAGTTACCATCTCGTCATCTGTTTTTTCGGAAACATCGGTAAAAACAGATTTGTCGGTAGATGTTATTGACAGTATCGGGGATATGCTGACGGTTGATGATCTTTTAAAATCATCGGGTGATATTGATATCCGGCAGCGCGGCCCCGTTGGTGTTCAGTCGGATATCTCCATTCGGGGAGGTACTTTTGATCAAACCCTTATTATGGTGGATGGTATTCCAATGAATAACCCTCAAACCGGTCATCATAGCTTTGTAACTGCAGTTCCAATAACCGAAATTAAAAAAATAGAAGTGCTAAAAGGAACGGCATCGTCGCTGTTTGGAGCCAATGCCTTTAGCGGAGTAGTTAATATTATTACTTCAAAGCCTGTTTCAAACCGACTGTATATAAAAACGGGAGCAGGAATGTACGGGCTTGCAACTGGAGATATTATGGCCGATTACAGATTAAAAAGGTTTGCGGGAAGAAGTGTGGTTGATTACACTCGTTCGGACGGATATTTTCCCGACACCGATTTTAAAAATCTCCAACTGACTCAACGGTTTTATTATAACTTAAAAAATACCGTATTTTCTATAATGGCGGCTTATCAGGATAAAGCATTTGGCGCAAACAGTTTTTACACACCGAAATATCCCTGTCAGTTTGAGCAGCTAAAACTTATCAACACGGTTTTTACGGTAAAATATAACGGAATGGTTAATGGAAGAGTGTCGGCTTACTGGCGCAGAACTTATGACCGTTTTGAACTTTTTAGGGAAGATAATGACTGGTATGTAAAAACCAATGATGTATATGTTATGAAAGGTGATACCGCAGGATTTAATACCGCTTCCGGATTTTATCCTTACCGTCACCATAACTATCACCGTACCGATGTTACGGGTGCTTTGGTCAGAGGCGGCTTTAGCTGGTTTGCAGGTTCTACCGATTTGGGTGCAAATATATATAGCGAACTTATTTACAGTAACGTTCTGGGAAAAACCATTAATGATACCGTTTTTAGCGGTGGTGACTCTGGTGGCTTTTATACCAAATCGGATAAGAGGTTCAATGTTGAAATACGATTTAATCATAAATACAGTTATCGCCGTTTTACAATAAAAGGAGGGGTTATGTGGTTTTATTCGCGTTTTATGGCGCAGGGGCTGTTCCCTTCGCTGAGTATTGGATATTTTTTTCCTGCCAACTTTAAATTGTATGCTTCAGTATCGTCATCAATGCGACTGCCTACTTTTACCGACCTTTACTACAACGGCCCTATGATGAGTTCCAATCCGTTGCTAAATCCCGAAAAAGCAATTAATATGGAAACCGGCTTACGGTGGTATTATCGAAACTGGAAATATGGTTTGATACTGTTTCACAGAATCGGTATTGATTTAATTGACCGTGTAAAACTTCCCGAAGCCGACCGTTGGGAATCAATGAATATTACTTCGTTAAATACATCGGGATTTACAATCTCTTTTGCCTGGAACAACGCAAACAGTGGTTTTGTTTCGTCATTATCGGGAAAATATTCTTTTATTATCTCCAATAAAGAAAGTGATGAATATATTTCGATGTATGCACTGGATTACTTAAAACACAATTTGAGTTTTATGCTTTCGCATAAAATTTGTAAAAATCTTGACGCGGTGTGGAATATTAATTACCAACATCGTAACGGAAGTTATTTTGATTATGTTGCAAATAGTGCGCAACCTTACAAACAAATTGTTTTAATTAACCTTGCAATTAATTATAAAATAAAAAATTTTAATCTCGGACTTAGGGGAAACAACATCTTAAATACCGTATATTACGACATAGGAAATGTTAAGATGCCCGGATTTTGGGCACAGTGTACCTTAAGCTACTTGTTTGATTTCGGGAAAAATAAATAATGTTGGTTTAACTATTGTACACCAACGGAATCCGACTGAAAATAGAGACATGTATATTAATTGTTGTTATCAAAAAAAATTGTAATAACCGATTAATATATTTGTTACTTTTCACAACATAAAAGTGGGTAGTATGCGTATTGTAAAACATTTGTTTTTAGCTTTCTTTCTGGTTTCTGTGGGGTTTGTCTATGCTCAGCAGCAGCCCGTTTGTTCGCATTTTAAAACAGGTGTTTTTAAGCTGCTGGATGCAAGCTCGCCCGATTATACCATCACTCGTAACGATTCGATTCAAACCGAAACGGCAAAAAAGTCGGTGGTTACAACCGATTTTCATATCCGCTGGGTTGATGATTGCAATTACGAACTTACTTTTATAAAGATGCACAACCGTCCCGCAGGACTGAAACTTCCGGAAAAAACCATAAAACTTTTTGTGAAAATTTATAAGGTGTCGGGTGATACCTGTTGGGTGGAAACCCGCGCCAACACTTCCGGTTATGTAAGCAGAAAACGAATGGTAAAAATAAATGAATAGAAGCATGAAAAAATTAATTTTGATTACGGGAGCTACCAGCGGCATTGGTTTGGCCTGCGCCGGAATATTTGCAAAAAACGGTGATAATTTAATATTAACCGGCAGGCGGGAGGAACGACTGAAAACAATATCGGAACAATTGACTGAAAAATACGGAGTCAATGTAAAAACGCTGAATTTTGACGTAAGAGATAAGGAGGCGGTTTTTCATGCAATAAACTCCTTACGGGATGAGTGGAAACAGATTGATGTTTTGGTAAACAATGCCGGACTTGCCGTGGGCCTGAGTACCATTCAAAATGGCGAAACGGATGACTGGGAAAGAATGATTGACACCAATGTAAAAGGATTACTTTACGTTACAAGAGCGGTACTGCCGGGAATGGTTGAACGAAAATCGGGTCATGTAATCAATATTGGCTCTATTGCCGGAAAAGAGGTTTATCCCAACGGAAATGTTTATTGCGGAACCAAATATGCAGTAGATGCTTTAACAAAAGCCATTCGTATTGATACGGTTCAGGCAGGTATAAAAGTTACCCAGATAGCACCCGGTGCCGTTGAAACGGAATTTTCGATTGTGCGGTTTAAAGGCGACAAAGAAAAAGCCGACGGAGTTTACAAAGGGTTTGAACCGCTGCACCCCGAAGATATTGCCGAATCGGTTTATTATGTAACCACCCTTCCGCCGCACGTAAACATCAACGACATGCTTATTATGCCCACCGCACAGGCAAGCGCCACCATATTCCATAAAGAATTATAAAATAATTGAGCTGTTTTTCGGTTATTACTGAAAACCATTGTTTGTGAATTTAATTTTTGCTTTAATTCTTCTTTTTAAACCGGACGTTTTTTTAACGGATAATAAGGAGGTAATTATCTGGAACAACCGGATAAAACTTTCGTGGAGCGATTTTAAAGGAACACCCCGGCCGGGGAATAAACATGTTGCCATGTCGAAATGCGGCATTAGCATGGAACAATCGGGATACACCATGCCTTACGGTAAACCCGTTTACGCTTTCAAAGCCTATTTTGTACCCGCCTCATCGTGGTACCTTAAAAACGAAGTATCAACCCGGATGCTTTATCACGAACAGCTTCATTTTGACATTGCCGAACTGTACGCACGTAAGTTAAGAAAGTATTTTTCGGAAAACAAAATTTCGCCCGAAACGGCGAAACAGGTTTTTGAAACCATCTATTCGGAATATCGCAGTTTTCAGGAATTATATGATACCCAAACCCGTCACGGAACAAACCTGTCGGCCCAAAAAGAGTGGACTAAAAAAATAACCAGTAAACTCCGGCATCTTGGCCAATACAACTAACAGCTGGTGCAGGAAATTAAATTAACGGTACTAATTTTTTAGCACCGAATCCAAATCAAATGTGATGGAAAAATAGTTTGGTGAGCCCACCAAACTGTAAGTAGCACGGGAATAATTAATTTTAAACTTATAAACCCTTACGCCGATACCCCAGCTAAAGCCAACCATACCAAGCTTGTCATTCATTTTTAATTCCTGCCGGCGACGATAGTTGTAACCGCCGCGAAGAATAATGTTTTTACCGATATAAAATTCGCCACCTATTATGATATGACGCATCAGGTTATCTCCGAATTTTGCAAACCCTGTTTTATATACAGGATCACCCGTAACCGGGTCGATACCGCCCGAAGGGTTGGTAGGGTCATCGTAATAGAGGTTCCATTTTTCAATGTGGTCGTATAGTATCGAAAATCTGAATGGTACATGGTCTAACCGTTTTGTAATGGCATATTGTAGATCGAAAGGCAGCGGATCTCTGTTTCCCGGAATATAAGTTGTAACCTGCATACCTATATTACGGGCAATAAGCGACATCTCCCAGCCCGATTTTGTACGATAGCTTCCGGCAACGTCCACAGCAAAACCAAAAGAGGAATAGGACTCGTAATGCGAATATATCAGTTTGGCTGCAGCACCTATGGTGAACGAGCTGTCGAGCACACGCCCCCAGCCTATGGTCAGGGCGGCATCCGAAGCATTAAACGTTCCCGCTGTATTACCCGCTTCGTCGGCATAATCAAACGTTCCGTAATTGTAATACTGTACCGTTCCCAAAAAACTTCCTACACTTTCAAAAGTATGGCTGTATTGGGCAAAACCGTAATTGATATCACTAAAAAAATCTACGTATGCCAGCGAAATATCGTTGTTCATCTCCTTATTAATCAGCGACGGGTTAACAAGTCCCAGGTTAATATCGCCATCCTGTATGGCAGCAGTATTTCCGCCCATTGCGGCTATTCTTGCCGATATCGGTTTCTCCAAAAAGGAATAGGTGTATCGGCCACCGATTTGTGCTGCGGTTTCAACCGTTATAAACAATGAGAATACCAATAAAAAGAAAAGAAAATATACTTTGTTCACGAGTCTTCGGTATTTAATTAAAACAATAACGACAGGAACCGTTTTTTATTTTGCTTAATCCATTTTTGTGGCCTTGCCACTACCGGTTATTTTGGTTTTAAGCTCAGGGTTACCCGAGTAAATAACCTCACCGCTACCGGTAATTTTTATGTTTAGCTTATTCAGCGAGCTTATATGCGCTATCCCGGAACCTTCAATTTTTGCTTCCGTTTCAAAAGCACGCAAACCCAGTGCGCGGTAATTACCCGATCCTTCAATCTCCACCTTCTGTTTGTTTGTGGTACCGTTCACAATTATCTCTCCCGAACCGTTTAATTCCACCTCTACTTTGTTGGCATACACATCGGCAAAAAGTTTTCCCGAACCGTTCAGTTCCAGTTCAATGTCGCCGGTGGTTACCGGATGCAGTGTTTTTACCATTCCCGAACCGTTCAGCTCAATCTCTTCGAGTCTGGTGGTAAACAGTTTTATTTGAACCGGCTCCGTATTACCCAAACACGGTGAAGCATCAATAATCAGTTTATCACCTTTAACTTTGGTTGTAATGGCATCTATTACATTTTTTTGTGCATGTATTTGCATGGTGTTTTTTGAAGTGACCCCTATTTCAATATCGGCATTAATATTAACCTCCAATTTGCTGAATGAATCAATTGACCTGGTTTGGGTTTCAATATTTCCCTGTCCGTCGATGCAGTTTTGACAACCGGTTAACACCAGCACAACCGACATAACAATAACCGGTAAAACGGATAGAATAAACTTTCTCATATATTGAATTTTTTTTGAACGCTCAAACTTACTACAAATTTAACTCCCGACGATAAAAATATTCAGGAGTTTGGTGTGCGCTAAAGTACTTGAAGTGTGGAGTGCCTAAAGTTTGGAGTTCAGCGTTTAGCGTTTGGCGTTGGCGGGCCCGCCTGCCGGACGGGCAGGCAAATCAAAAATCATAAATCAAAAATTTGCAATCATAAATCATAAGTGCCTAAAGTTTGGAGTGCCTAAAGTGCACTAAAGTTTGGAGTACTTGGTGTAAATTTCAAATAACAAGCACCAAATTTCAATCAAATTTCAATACCAAAAACAAAAAACCCAAAACTACGTCGTTCATTTATAAACTCGTCATTTCGAGGGAGGCACGACCGAGA
>CAYNVN010000032.1:0-6774 GCA_964400655.1 uncultured Lentimicrobiaceae bacterium | reverse complement strand
GGCCTATGAAGCGGTTCAAATCCACGGTGGTTACGGCCTGATGAAAGACTACGACGTGGAACGTTTCTACCGCGACCAGCGCCTGTTGCAAATCGGTGAAGGAACCTCCGAAATACAAAGGCTGGTAATTTCGAGGTACATTGGGTGTTAGAAGTTTTAAGTGCCTAGAGTGCCTAAAGTGCCTAAAGTTTGGAGTACACTAAAGTGCCTAAAGAATAGTATTAAGAAGTAACAACAAATGGATAACAAAGATTTTGGCAGGAAACTGGAACAAAGAACAAAATTGTTTGCTATATCTATAGTAAAACTTTCTTCTATGTTACCAAATACTTCTGAATCTAAAGTTATTCGTAATCAACTAACAAAATCGGGAACCAGCATTGGTGCAAATTACAGAGAGGCAAACAGAGGAAGAAGTAAAGCAGACTTTAGCAATAAGATTAAAATTTGTGAAAGTGAAGCCAGTGAAACAGTTTATTGGTTAGAAATCATTGAAGAGTTGAGATTTTTTCCGGAAGATAATTTAAAACCTCTATTAGTTGAGGCTAACGAATTACTTGCTATCTTTACCTCCATTGGGAAAAATTTAAAAAAAGAGAATAAATAAAAATGATTAATAAATTTGGAGTACTTCAAGTGCCTAAAGTGCCTAGAGTACTTAAAGTTGAAAGTTTAAAACATTAATTAATATAAAATGAAAAATGAACGGTAGCTTAAGTACTTTAGTGCACTCCAAACTCTAGGCACTCTAGGCACTCCAAACTCTAGGCACTTAAAAAAAGACAGTATAACTTAAAAAATAGCATATATGAACAAAGTAGTAAAAAACGCCGAAGAAGCCATCCGCGGTTTAAAGGATAACATGACCCTTATGCTGGGCGGATTCGGGCTTTGCGGCATTCCTGAAAAAACCATTCAGGCACTGCATGATGCGGGAATAACAGGACTTACCTGTATTTCAAACAACGCCGGAGTGGACGACTTCGGACTGGGCGTGCTGTTGGAACGCCACCAGATAAAAAAAATGATCTCCTCCTACGTGGGAGAAAATGCCGAATTTGAACGGCAATTGCTTTCGGGCGAACTGGAAGTGGAACTTAACCCGCAGGGAACCCTGGCCGAACGTATCCGTGCCGGAGGTGCCGGAATACCCGCTTTCTATGTTCCGGCAGGTTACGGTACAGAGGTGCAGGAAGGAAAAGAGGTAAGAGAGTTCAACGGAAAAATGCACCTGCTTGAAACCGCACTTACTGCCGACTTTGCCATTGTTAAAGCCTGGAAAGGTGACACCATGGGTAATCTGGTTTACCGTCACACCGCCAATAACTTCAACAACATGATGGCCATGGCCGGCAAAATTACCATTGCCGAAGTTGAGGAGCTGGTTCCCGCCGGTGAGCTCGATCCCAACTGCATTCACACTCCCGGAATTTTCGTTCAACGAATCTTCAAAGGAGAAAACTACGAGAAAAGAATAGAGTTTGCTACGACAAGAGATTAAAAAAAAGTGTGGAGTACTTAAAGTGCCTAGAGTGCCTAAAGTTAAAAAAATGAAAACAGAGTAGTGTTAATAAGTACTTTAGCGTACTCCGAACTCCAGGCACTCCACACTTTAGATAAAAACAAACTATATAGAAAAATTAACACAAAATGAACATTTAGCCCAAGTACTTTAGTGCACTCCACACTCCAAGTACTTTAGGCACTAAAAAATAAACATCATGAGTTTAGATAAAAACGGAATAGCCAAACGTATTGCACAGGAGTTGCAGGACGGATATTATGTAAACCTCGGGATTGGTATTCCTACATTGGTTGCCAACTATATTCCCGAAGGGATGGAAGTGGTTTTGCAATCGGAAAACGGATTGCTGGGTATCGGACCCTTCCCAACCAAAGATGAAATTGATGCCGATTTAATCAATGCCGGTAAGCAAACGGTAACCTATGTACCGGGAGCCGCCTTTTTCGATTCGGCCACCAGCTTTGCCATGATTCGTGGCGGGCATGTGGACCTGACGGTATTGGGTGCCTTTGAGGTAACCGACAAAGGCGATATCGCCAGCTGGAAAATACCGGGCAAAATGGTAAAAGGTATGGGCGGTGCCATGGATTTGGTTGCTTCGGCAAAGAACATCATCGTGGCTACTACCCACACCGACCGAAAAGGAAATCCAAAATTGCTAACCGAATGCACCCTGCCCCTTACCGGAGTTAACTGTGTAAAACGTATAGTTACCGATTTAGCGGTAGTAGATGTTACCCCCGAAGGTTTCAAACTGCTTGAAAGAGCACCCGGCGTAAGCGTGGAAGAAATTGTGGAAAAAACCGGAGCACCTCTGATTGTTGAAGGTGATATTCCGGAAATGAAATTGTAGTTTTATTGTTAAACTTTTAAACCATACATTATGGACACAGAATCGATGTATCAAAACATGGGAACAGGACTTATATTGTTCTATCTCGCCATTTTGGTAATTATAGTCATTGCCGAATGGAAAATTTACGAAAAAGGCGGACAGCCCGGCTGGGCTGTATTAATCCCGTTTTATAACATTTATGTTTTACTTAAACTGGTCGGACGGCCCGGCTGGTGGCTGTTGCTTATGTTTATTCCTCTTGTAAACCTGATTGTTGCCATTATTGTAACAAACGACTTATCGAAGAGTTTCGGGCAGGGAGTTGGCTTTACTTTGGGACTGATTTTTCTTACGCCGATTTTCCTGTTATTACTGGGGTTCGGCGATTTTAAATACATTGGCAAGGGGGCGGAAATGTAGCCGGCTGATAAACAGCGTGTTTTTGTATCAAACAAATTATGATTACGATTTTACAATTTCGTTAAAAGCGTAAACAAATTCATATCCTGAAGATTTTAAACTCTTTTTAAAATCTTTGGCTTTTTGTTTTGTGGTCATCAACACAAAATCTCCTCCCCATGCTCCCAGCGATTTTACTACACCGTCACTATAATCGGGAAACAAGCGTTTACCCACGGGAGGTGTGTTAAGTATGGCAGATAGGATTGTTTCGTGTTCTTGTAACAGTAGTTCAAATTTGTGTAGCGATTTACACTTTACAACTTCGTGTGTAATTGCTGTTACGGTTTCGATTTGTGAAGTTGTAAAAACAGCGGTTTCATTAAATTTTTTAACGGCATCCAGCGATCGCTGTTTTTTGCCGAGGTAAACAAAATAGATATTTTCGGCAAAATCAGGATTAAATGTAACGGTATGATACCGGGGCTTATCCTGTTTAACGGCGTAAATCAGCGGTTTCGCTTCAAGAGCCACCGCCACGTCGTATCCCGAACCTTTAAAAGTAAGTTTCTGTAATTCAAAAGCATCAATTGCTGCCCAACGGGCAAGATTGGCAATTAAAGTAGAGCTGGAGCCGAAACCAAATTCGGGATTAAAATCCAATTCCGTTTTTACATGATAAGACCCCTGTGTTAAAAATTCCGGATTTAGTAACCTTACGGCTTTTAAAATCTCCATCAGGCGTAAAGCAAAATGTTTGTCCGAAGCACTGATTACCGCAAACGAAGAAGTTGAAAAGGTACCCGAAAACCAAACTCCTTTTGGAGAAAAAGCTTCCCAAATTAGTGTTGAATCATTGTTGTTAACTTTTGTAACCGACAGGCTTTGTCCCCTTTTTAGGGGCAGGGCAAAGCCTTCCGCTCCTTTAAGTATAAGGTATTCGCCGGTTATCAGTAATTTTCCGGGTGATGAATGGTATTGATTAACAGGGTTCAAGAAAGACGTATTTCTTTTATAAATTCGCTTACGCTGGCAAACGAAACCACTTTATCTTTAAAATATTCAACGGCAAGCTGTTTCTCCTCTTCCGTGGCTTGAAAGTGGTTTAATATATTCATCAGGTGCATTTTCATATGGCCGCGCTGAATACCTTTGGTAACCAGCGACCGAACGGCCGAGAAGTTATTGGCAAGTCCCATGGTGGCTGCAATCATCATCAGCTCATCGGCAGTTGGTTTTCCCAGCAGTTCCAGCGATTGTTTTGCCAGCGGATGCAACGATGTCAGTCCGCCAACGGTTCCCAGCGCCAGCGGAAGCTCAAGATAAAATTTAAACCGGCCGTTATCTGTTTCTACATGCGACAGGCTTTTGTAAACACCCTCTTTTGATGCGTAAGTATGTCCTGCCGCTTCAATGGCCCTGAAATCGTTACCGGTGGCAATGGCAACGGCATCAATACCGTTAAAAATACCTTTGTTATGGGTGGTGGCCCGGTAGGTATCCACTTCGGCAATTTCAACTGCGGTTTTAAATTTTTCGGCAAACGCTTCTCCTGTAAGCTGGTCATCCAAATCGTTTAACTCTTCAATGTCGCATTCAACCCACGAGCGTACCAAACAGCCAGGGGTGTAGTTTGAAAGTATGGCCATTATAATTGAAACTTCATGTTCGTCTTCCTGAAAGTCGGGATGAATGCTGATGAATGTTTTAAGCGTGTGGCCAAACTCCTCGAGGCAGGAGTTAATAAAGTTTGCTCCCATTGAATCTTTGGTGTTGAACGACACACGTATTTGATAATAGTTGTCGATTTTGTCGGTCATATCCAACAATTCAAATCCGGTAATACCGCCTCCCCGCGCTTCCATGTTGGCCGTAATGTGTGCCGTGGCCGTTCTAAAGGCTCTTGTAAGTTCATCCCAAACTTTTCTAAGTTTTTTGATGTCTCCTTTCCAGTTAAAATGGAGCTGGCCTATTTTGGTAACTCCGGTTACTTCGGCATGAAAACCGCCATGGTCGAGCCACCATTTTGCCGCCGACGATGCTGCGGCTACCACCGAACTCTCTTCGATAACCATCGGCACCAAATAGGTTTTTCCGTTGATTGTTACATTGGGGGCAACACCGTAGGGGATGTAAAAATTTGAAATGGTGTTTTCCGAAAACTCGTCAAATATTTTTTGTTTATGCTTATCGGGATGCCAAAAACTTTTCATTAACTCAATTGTTTCCACCTGATTGTCCATCAGTTCGGCTACAATTTTGAGTTTATCCTCTTTTAAGAGTTTTGAAAAACCCCTAATAATTATATCACGTTTTCTTCGTCTTGGCATACTATTTTACAGAAATTATCTGTTATTTATTGGTATTGATAACCGGTTTAAATCTGTCAATCCCGTTTTTACCAGTCGTCATCTTTTTCTTGTTTCACCTCTTCCGGTTTCATTTTTTCTTCAAGGTTATCGCTCCAGTTTTTTACAAAATCGGCAATCTGTATTAAATACGATTTCCATTTCTTTTTATACAGGGGGTCGTTTTTGTTAAGCATTGCTTCAATGGGTACTTTTTCGGTTGATATCACCTCCATTTCGTCAATTTGCCACTTGTACCGGTTATCTTTAAACATAATGGTAAAAGTATAATTTACCTTGGCGGTTTTTTTATTAACATGCTCAACCGTGTCGTAAGTATAAAGGTGAAAATAGTGTTTACCAAGAATTTTGCCGGTGGGAACATCTCTTATTTGGGTGACCCTTGTGGGGCTTTTATAATAACTGTTAAGCCAGTAAACACATCTTTTAAACAGCTCGTCTTTGGTTCCGGGCTCATGAACCACTTTACTAAATTCAATTGTTTTGGTCTTTTCGTTCATTGGAATGTCAGGGTCGGGAAGTGTATCCTGCGCAAAAAGTCCCGTTAACAAAACGAGAAACAAAACGGATAAAAACGGCTTTTTCATAGTTCCGGTATTTTATTAGGGCAAATTTAGTGTAAATAATTATTCTTTAACACACATTTAATTAATATAGGAATGCTTCAATTATTCGTTTATTTTCTTACATTTGCGGTTCTATAAAAAATCAATGCTAATTAATTAATATTTTGTGAATTATGAAGGTATATCAAACAGGCGACATTAGAAATATTGCACTGATTGGAGGTGCGAAGTCGGGAAAAACAACGATTGCGGAATCGATGCTTTTCGAAGGAAAAATGATTAACAGGAAAGGGAGTGTTGACGATAAAAATACAGTTTCCGATTACAAACCTATCGAACTCGAACGTCAAAATTCGGTTCATTCGGCTTTACTACACACTATTTATGATGGTAAAAAAATTAATATAATTGATGCTCCGGGGTTTTCCGATTTCGTTGGAGAAACCATTGCTGCTCTTAGCGTTGCCGATACTGCTGTTTTGGCTGTTAACGGTCAGTCGGGTGTGGAAGCCACCACCGAAACGGCTTACCGTCAAACCGAAATGATGAACAGTCCGCTTGTTTTTGCCGTTAATCAGATGGACCACCACGGTGCCAATTTTACCGATGCCGTTAATTCGTTGAAAGAGTATTTTGGCGAAAAGGTAACCGTTGTTCAATATCCGGTAAATGCCGGTGAAGGATTCGACACGGTTGTGGACCTTGTGTATATGAAAATGCTGAAGTTTAAAGATGGCGGCGGAGAACCTGAAGTTCTTGATATTCCTGATTCGGAAAAAGACAAAGCCGAAGAGCTACACCTTCAGTTAATCGAAAATGCAGCCGAAGGCGATGAAGCTTTGATGGAAAAATATTTTGAAAACGATACCCTTACCCTTGACGAAATGCGTGAAGGTATCCGTTTGGGTATGATCACCCGTGCCATATTCCCCGTTATGGTAACTTCGGCCAAACACGGTATAGGTATTGCCCGTTTGCTCGACTTTATCGTAAAAAGCTGCCCGGCTCCTAACGACCGTCCCGGTAAACTTACCACCGACGGCAAAGAGATTAAAGTGGATGCAGGTCAGCCAACTTCCA
>CAYNVN010000031.1:0-4357 GCA_964400655.1 uncultured Lentimicrobiaceae bacterium | reverse complement strand
AAAAGTTCAGAAGTTTAAAAGTTTAAAAGTTCAGAAGTTTAGAGGTTTGAATCAGGTTGCTGGTTACTGCCCGTGTCACTCTGAGCGCCCGCCTGCCGGCAGAGCAGGGAGTCGAAGAGTGACATTCTCACGCGCTTTGTCATCCTGAGCGCCCGCCTGCCGGCAGGGCAGGGAGTCGAAGGATGACAATACCTCACACAATCGTTTTTACAGCAAGCCCCAACGTTATCCCGAAGGAGGCACGACTGAACGCTGAACGCCAAACGCTCAACTCCAGACATTTTTGATTTATGATTGCAGATTTTTAATTTAAGATTTTTGATTGGCCTGCCCGTCCGGCAAGCGGGCCTGCCCAAACGCTAAACGCTAAACGCTGAACGCCAGGCACTCCAAACTCCAAGTACTTCAGCCACTTCAAACTAAGCCATTCCCGGTTGATGCTTATTGCTTATTTGTTTGCCACGGAGGAGAAATTATGGTGTCGGTACGGTAGCCTGACATGGTGCTTCTTACATATACGGTGGTGTCAACGGAGTTGATTGAATCCTGTCTTGCTTTCTCCTCTTTTTTCAGTTCAATGGTAAGTTCTCCCTGTAAAAACGAAAGTTTTTCGAGTACTTTGTCGTAAATAGCAATCATTTTTGCGGGATCGGTATTGTAGTATTCAATATTCTGCTTTAACAGTTCGGGGGTAAGGTTGAATTTTTTATAGATGTAGGCGTAATAGCGTTTTTTTTCGTCGGTTTTGGTAATGTGATTGTAATTCATTAGTGTAAGAGCTCCGTCAGCAAGCTGTATTTCGGTAAGGACAATAACCATGCTGTCTTCCGAAAGTAATCTTTCGGGTTTTACCGGTTCCTGCTTTACCTCATGGTAACACGAACCCAGAAGTACGATAAATAAAAGGGAAACGAGAAGCTGTTTCATTAATTACCCATTTCAGACATAAATTTAATCCTCATCAACCTGATCTCATCCTCCGAGTATTCCGATTCGCCCAGCTCATCCAGCGCATCCTGTACCGAGTCGGTTTCTGCTTCGGTGAAATAGTCGTAAATATCTTCCTGATGGTATTCGTCAACATGTTCCTGGATATAGTAATCAATGTCTATTTTGGTGCCCGACGAAACAATATGTTCTATTTCGGTAAGCAGCTCATCAAAGGCCAGGTTTTTTGCCCGGGCAACATCATCAAGCGGCAACTTGCGGTCGATACTCTGGATAATATATATCTTTAACCCCGACTTGTTAACCACCGATTTAATCACCATATCGTTGGGGCGGATAATGTCGTTTTCTTCAACATATTGTTTTATCAGTTCCAGAAACGGTTTTCCGTATCGTCTGGCTTTTCCGGCTCCAACACCTGTAATTTGCCGTAATTCTTCTTCGGTAACAGGGTATTGAATGGCCATATCTTCCAACGACGGGTCCTGAAAGATAACAAATGGCGGCAGTCCCTCTTTTTTTGAAATATCTTTACGCAGGTCTTTCATCATGGCCAACAGCTGGTCGTCGGAACCGCTGCCTCCGCGTTTGCCTCCCGAGTTGACAATCAGGTCGTCATCATCGGTTTTTTCATAATCATGATCTTTGGCAAGCATAATGCTGTAAGGATTTTTAATATATTCCAATCCTTTATCAGTGATTTTTAAAATACCGTAATTTTCAATCTCCTTTTCAATAAGCCTGTTAATCAATCCCTGACGGATAACGGTGTTCCAGTATTTTTCGTCGTGCTGACTTCCTTTTCCGAAAAACTCGCTTTTATCGAGTTTAATGCTTTTAACATCACCGCTGCTTTTTCCGGCAAGCACTTCGGCAATCATTTTTGATTTGTACTGTTGCTTTAAACCTACAATGGTTTCCAAAATCAGTTTGATATCATCTTTGCCTTCAAATTTTTCTTTGGGGTGCAGGCAGTTGTCGCAGGCACCACAGTTGTCTTTATGGTATTCTTCGCCAAAATAGTGAAGCAGCAGCCGGTGCCGGCAAACCGACGATTCGGCATAGGCAATGGTTTCGAACAGCAGCTCTTTGGCAATTTCCTGTTCGGCCAAAGGCTTATCCTTCATAAATTTCTCCAGTTTCTGAATATCATCGTAACTGTAAAAGGTGATGCAGTTTCCTTCGCCACCGTCGCGGCCTGCACGTCCTGTTTCCTGATAATATCCTTCGATGCTTTTTGGAATGTCGTGGTGTATAACAAATCTTACATCGGGTTTGTCGATTCCCATACCAAAAGCAATGGTGGCCACAATCACATCCACATCTTCCATCAAAAACATATCCTGATTTCTGCGGCGGGTGGCAGTTTCAAGTCCGGCATGATAGGGGAGGGCTTTGATGCCGTTAACCACCAGTGTTTCGGCAATTTCTTCAACCTTTTTACGGCTTAAACAATAAACAATACCCGATTTTCCGGGCTGGGTTTTAATGTATTTGATGATATCTTTAATAACGTCCTTGGTTTTGGGACGGATTTCGTAATAAAGGTTGGCACGGTCGAACGAGGATTTATACACTTTGGCATTTTGCATCTCCAGTGTTTTTAAAATGTCCTCTTGTACCTTAAGGGTAGCGGTTGCCGTTAAAGCTATTATGGGTACTTTTTTTCCGATGGCGTTGATGATGGGCCTTAGTTTACGGTATTCAGGGCGAAAATCGTGGCCCCATTCCGATATACAATGGGCCTCGTCGATGGCATAAAATGAAATATCTATCTTTTTAAGAAAGTCAATATTCTCTTCTTTGGTTAACGATTCGGGAGCCATGTATAACAGTTTGGTTTTGCCGTCAAGTAAGTCCTGCTTCACCTGTGTTAACTCCATTTTTGATAATGAAGAATTCATTACATGTGCTATGCTGTCCTGCGAACCAAAGTTCCTGATCATATCCACCTGATTCTTCATCAGTGCAATTAACGGTGATACAACAATGGCCGTACCTGAATTAATTAAAGCGGGCAACTGATAGCACATCGATTTTCCGCCTCCGGTGGGCATTACAACAAATACATCGTGCCCTTCAAGTACACTTTCAATAATCGGCTCCTGATTTCCTTTAAAACTTGAAAACCCGAAAAATGTTTTCATTACCTCCGCCAAGCCGTACTTTTCCTTTTTCGTTTCCATGAATCAATGATAAAGTTATCTTTGTAGCAATTAACAATCTTAAATTAAATATTGCGTTTTTTAATATATTGTTTAATCATCTCATACAAATGTAAGGTTTTTTATCTTTTTATAACAACAAATAATAAAAATAATAAAAATAATATTTCAAATACATTTTATTTTGTGATACAATGTAAACGCTGAAGCCCGAACAGTAAAAAATAGTATTAAGTAAATGAAGCTCTGGACAAAACAGTTAATAAAAAAATATCGTCAGCGGACGGTTGTTAAAGGTGTTTCGGTTGAAGTAAGCCAGGGGGAGATTGTTGGCTTGCTGGGCCCCAACGGTGCAGGAAAAACCACTACCTTTTATATGATAGTAGGATTGATTAAGCCTTTTGACGGCCATGTGTACCTCGAAGACAAAGAAATTACCGGTATGCCCATGTATCAGCGTGCCCAAATGGGAATAGGGTATTTGGCACAGGAAGCTTCGGTTTTCAGACATCTGTCGGTGGAAGATAATCTGAATGCGGTAATGGAGTTTACCGACCTTTCAAAAAAGGAGCGCAACGAAAGGCTCGAGTCGCTATTGGATGAGTTTGGCTTGCAGCATATCCGTAAAAGTAAAGGTATTCAGCTTTCGGGAGGCGAACGGAGAAGAACCGAAATTGCCCGGGCTTTAGCAGTTGATCCGAAATTTATATTACTGGACGAACCTTTTGCCGGTGTTGACCCCATTGCAGTGGAAGATATTCAGTCGATTGTTGCCCGGCTTAAAGAAAAAAACATCGGCATCCTTATTACCGATCATAATGTTCACGAAACATTGACCATTACCGACCGCGCTTACCTTTTGTTTGAAGGCTCCATTTTAAAAGAGGGTAGTGCCGAAGATTTGGCAAACGATGAGCATGTACGAAAAGTATATCTTGGTAAAAACTTTGAACTCAGGAAAAAGAAAAGCTAAACATTACCGACGGGAGATTAAAACGGTAGAACGGGAAAGGTGTTGAAAGTATTCTCTGTTTAGATGGTTATATATCCGCTATGGCAAAAACAAACAGCTGTCGCCGTAACTTAAAAACCTGAAATTGTTATTAAGCGCAAAGTCGTAGGCTTCTTTCCATTTTTCGCCGATAAGAGCGGAAACAAGTAATAATAAGGTGCTTTTGGGCTGGTGGAAATTTGTAATCAGTCCGGTGGCAAGTTTAAATTCGTATCCCGGAGCAATCATAAGC
>CAYNVN010000030.1:0-13036 GCA_964400655.1 uncultured Lentimicrobiaceae bacterium | reverse complement strand
TACCCCTCCCGTAAGCCCCAACGTCATCCCGAAGGAGGTGCGACTGAGGCCCGCCCGAACGTACCGTTCGGTACGGGCGGGGAGCTCCCGAGGATCAGCCTGCCCCTTAGGCAAAAGAGATTACAGTCATTCAAAGTAGGGGATTCCCGCCTGCCGGACGGGCAGGCCCGCCTGCTTATGCATTCGGGCAGGCCTCCTCCTTCGTCGTCGGAATGACGAGTGAATGATGGTCGTCGGAATGACGGGGTAATATAAATGAACAACGTAGTTTTGGAATTTACTCCAAACTTTAGCGCACTCTAAGTACTTTAGGCACTCCAAACTCCAGCGCACTTTAGGCACTTTTAATTTATGATCGCAGATTTTTGATTTATGATTTTTGATTTGGCCTTAAGGCTGTTCAAGGTTCAAGGTTTGGATGTTTAAAGTTTGAATGAACGACGTAGTTTTGGATTTTTTGTTTTCTTAATTTGGATTTACCCGCCTGTCGGACGGGCAGGATTGTGATTTGGTGCTTGAAATTTGGAATTTACTCCAAGTACTTCAAACTTTTTGTAGGGATTAAGTATTTACAGCATTAATTTTAGGGAAAAATAGAATTATCTTGATATTGCTTTTTTTGTAATGAGTAAAAAAATTCATTATATTAGCCTCAACTAATGGCGTTATAAGTTTTGATTGAGGGAGGGGACGCTGTTGCAAAAATTAAAGCTATGAAAACGTTACTTGTTGCTACCGATTTTTCGAAAAACTCAATCCATGTTCTTGAATATGCCATCATTTTTGCCAATAAACTTGATGCTTCCGTTCATTTAATCTGGGTTGACAACTCTTCGCTGAAAGATAATCTTGTGGATACCATTGATGAGGAGCTAAGAATTGAAAAGAAGAATTATCTGGAGAAAGTTGTTAAAGAGTATAAAGCGAAAGTTCCCGGCGGAAAGCTGGAATATCATCTTAAAAAAGGAAAGGTGTATCAGGAAATCGGTAAAACCGCAAGGCAACTGAAAGCCGATATTATTTTTGCCGGAACCCACGGAGTTACGGGATTTGAACAGTACTGGATAGGAAGCAACGCTTACCGTATAATGACCTCGGCACCCTGTCCGGTTATTACCGTAAGAGGCGATTATGAATTTGACAACGGTATCTCCAATATTCTGCTTCCGATGGATAGTTCGCTCGAAACAAAACAAAAATTGCCTTTTACCGTTGAATTAGCAGTACGGTTTGACGCAACCATTCATTTGTTGAAGGTGTATAATTCTACAATTGGTGTAATCAGAAAGAGAATTGACAGTTTCGGACGTGAAGCCGAAAAATGTTTGAAAGACAAATCGGTAAAATATATTATTGAAAGTGTGGAAGCTTCAAATGTAGCTGTTTCAATAGTCGATTATGCCGAAAAGAATAGTATTGATTTAATCACCATTATGACCGAACAAAACATAACTACGGCCAATAAGTTTCTCGGGCCTTATGCCCAACAGCTGATAAATAGTGCCAAAGTTCCTGTTTTGAGTTTGAGAGATAAAGAATATATTTAATTTTACTTTTTATTAAAATGGTTATCCGGATGAGAAGTGTTTTTATGTTATTATTGATGTTGTTGGCTTTAGCAGGTTTAAAAGCACAAAACGGAATGGTGGAGGTTAAGGCCGAGCCGGGTGTTGATTCATTGATCACATTACATGTGGCACACAATCAAAATTACCCTTATGTACAGGGGTACAGAATTCAGTTGTTTAAAGATTCGGGAAATGATGCCCTGAATGCCGCACATAAGATAATGGATGAGTTTAACGAGATGTTCCCTGAAATTAATGCTTATCTGAGCTTTCAGGAACCCTATTACAGAGTTCGGGTGGGAGATTTCAGGACAAGGCTTGAAGCGCTTGGTAAACTGGAAGAGATAAAAAAGAAATACCGGAATGTCTGGATTATAAAAGACAAAATTAACCTCTCTGATTATCAAAATAACCAAAATTAAATATTATGAATAAAAACATCGTTGTTGGAATTGATTTCTCCGATAATTCAATCAATGCGCTCGAACATGCCATCTCCATTGCAAATAAGGCCAATATGTCGGTAACAATGGTATGGGTTGATCATATTGATTACTCCAAAGAAATTTTTAGTGTTGACCCCGCCCATCGTTTGGATGCGGTTGCCAAAAGGTTTAACGAACTGATAGAGAAATTTAGCGACTGTTGCGAAAAACTGGAGTTTGTTATCAGAAAAGGAAAGGTTTATCGCGAAATTTGTGACGTGGCCGAAGAACAAAAGGCGAAATTTCTTGTGGTGGGAACACACGGGCTTTCGGGATTTGAGGAGTTTTGGTCGGGTAGCAATGCAAACAGAATTGTTTCGGCAAGTCATGTTCCGGTAATAACCATTCGCGGAGGAGTTGATGTGGGCCAAAGTCTCGACAGAATTGTGCTGCCGCTCGACAGTACCAAAGTTACACGCGAAAAAGTTCCGGTTGTGGCCGAACTGGCAAAATATTTTGATTCGGAAGTACATATTCTCGGATTGCAAACCACCAATCTGCAGGATATCAGATATAGAATTAAAGCCTATGTGGCACAAACCGAAGATATGTTTAAGGAAAACGGAATTAAATACAAATCGACATTTATCGATTCGGAACAAATTACCGATGATACGTTGGAATATGCCAAAAGTATTAATGCCAACCTTATTGCCATTATGACCGAGCAGGAAACCACCACCGCCAATTTGTGGATGGGCCCCTATGCCGCGCAAATGGTTAACCATTCGCCGTTTCCGGTTTTAAGTGTTAAACCCAATAAAGATTTGATGTTGTAGTTTGCAGGTTTAAATATTTATATAAAGCCGTTTAAAAAGATACCGTATCATTTTAAACGGCTTTTTTTTCGATGGCAATTTGTACCCTGACTTTACAATTTGTTTTGAGCAAAATTTAATGTAATTAATTAAGACCAAAACATTACTTTTGTCTTCCTATGAAAAGAGGTGTATTACTTTTATTGTCGGTGCTGTCGGGGTTGTTAATGGCACTATCGTGGCCCGAAAACGGAATTACCCTGCTGATGTTTGTTGCATGGGTTCCCTTGCTGATTGTGCAGCAGGAGCTGGGCGACAGCCGGCGCAAAGGTGTTTTTTTATATGCTTTCCTCACTTTTTTTATTTGGAATATACTTACCACCTGGTGGATATGGAATTCAACGGGAGCAGGTGCCGTGGGAGCCTGGGTGCTTAACAGTTTGTTTATGGCATCGGTGTTTTATGTTTTTCACCTGTCAAAGGTTAAACTTTTTAATAATAAAAGGGGTACGGCCATTTTGTTGTTCTACTGGATAACATGGGAATACTTTCATATGAACTGGGAGCTTACCTGGCCGTGGTTAAGTCTGGGAAATGTGTTTGCCTCGCACCATAAATGGATTCAGTGGTATGAATATACCGGAATGTTAGGCGGAACCGTTTGGGTGTTTCTGGTTAACTTTTTGTTGTTTACGGTGGTGCGTTCGTACCTTAAAAAGAACGGAAAACGTTTGATGCTGAATTTATCGGGAGCTTTGCTGATGCTGATACTGCCCGTTGTATGGTCGTATCATATTTACAATAACTATTCGGAAGAGGCCGGTCCCGTGGAAGTAGTGGTGGTTCAGCCCAATATCGATCCCTATAATGAAGAGTTTACCCTTCCTGCCGAAGTGATTTTGGAAAGAAATTTAAAACTGGCAAAACCGCTTATAACCGATAGTACCCGGTTTGTAATTTCACCCGAAAGTGCCATACAGGAAGGTATTTGGGAACATCTGATTACCTATTCCTCTGCAGTGGCCCGTATAAAAAGATTTATAAAACCTCATCCCGGTCTTTCTTATGTAATTGGTGCCTCAACATGGAGAATGATTGGCAACAGGGAGACGATGACCAATGCGGCGCGGAAACTTCGCGATAGCGACCGCTATTACTACAGTTATAATACGGCATTTCTGATTGATAATCGGGGGCAGGTTGAAATTCATCATAAATCAAAACTTACACCGGGGGTTGAACGGATGCCGTCGTATGGTATTTTAAAACCGCTGGAGAAACTGGCCATTGATTTGGGCGGAGTTTCGGGAACCCTCGGATGGGACGATAAACCGGTGGTTTTTAAACCGTATAACGATGACGTTAAAGTTGCTCCCGTAATTTGTTACGAATCGGTTTACGGCGAATATGTTGCTCAATATGTAAAGGAAGGAGCGGAACTTATTTTTGTGATTACCAACGACGGCTGGTGGGGCGATACGCCCGGATACAGGCAACACTTGCTGTTTTCGGTACTGCGTGCCATCGAAACCCGGCGTGACGTTGCCCGTTCGGCAAATACGGGCGTTTCGGCTATTATTAATCAAAAAGGCGATATTTTACAAAAAACAAAATATTGGGTTCCGGCCGCCCTTAAAGCCAAACTGAACAGCAATGATCGTTTAACATTTTATGTGGCGTTTGGCGACTATATTGCACGTATTGCTTCGTTTGTAAGTGCGCTGGTGTTGTTAATATCTTTTGTTCAGGGATTTCTTAAAAAGCGTAAATCGTCTGTTGTTTAGCTGTTTACATGCCCCGATTGCCGGTGGAATAATCGCCGAAATTTATTTTAACTATAATCGTGCCATTTCTAAAATAATTCTACATTTGTCTTAAACCAATAATCGTATTATTTATTTTTCCGATAAAAATTATGCTCAAACAACGACTTCAGCAAAAATTATTACAAAAGCTCTCGCCTCAGCAGATACTATTGATGAAGCTGTTGCAGATTCCTACCGTGGGACTTGAACAGCGTATTAAGCAGGAGGTGGAGGATAACCCCGCTTTGGAGCTTGAGGAAGCGTTGCCGGAAGATGAACTGATTAAACAGGATGAAATGAATAATACCGACAGTGCCGATGAATTTGGCGAAGACGGACAGGCCGAGGTTGAAGATTATGCCAAAGAGGATGATTATGATTTGGAAGAGTACATGAACAACGATGACGACGACTTTCCGGATTATAACCTAAAAAGCAACAACTACAGTAAAGATGATGAACCGCGGGAGGTTCCCTTTGTGTCGGGGGTTTCGTTTCACGATTATTTGAAACAGCAGCTTGGTTTACGCAATTTGGATGAAAAAAAATACAACATCGGTTTGTACATTATTGGCAACATCGACGATTCGGGTTATTTGCAGCGCTCAACCGATGCCATTGTGGATGATTTGGCCTTTACCCAAAATATTATGACCACCAAAGAGGAGGTGGAAGAGGTGTTGCAGATTATTCAGGATTTTGATCCCGTGGGCGTTGGCGCACGAAACCTGAAAGAGTGTCTGCTGATTCAGTTAAAGAAAAAACAGAATGATTCGCCTTCAAAAGAGAAAGAGCTGGCCATTAGGATTCTATCGCGTTACTTTAACGAGTTTACCAAAAAACATTACGAAAAAATTATTAAAAAGGCCGAAATAACGGAGGAGGAGTTGCGAAAGGCCATCGACGAAATATTAAAACTTAACCCGAAGCCGGGAAACTCTTTAAGCGAAACCACAAAAACCAATCATTACATTATCCCCGACTTTACAGTTACCAACAATGACGGCGTTTTGGAGCTGACATTAAATTCGTGGAACATGCCCGAACTCCATGTAAGCCGTACCTATGGTGATATGTTGAACGAACTGAGTAAGGGGAAAAAAAATAAAAAACAAAAAGAGGCCTTTTCGTTTATTAAACAAAAGGTTGACTCTGCCCGCTGGTTTATCGAAGCCATTAAACAGCGGCAAAACACCCTGCTTAATACCATGGAGGCAATTGTGGAGTATCAAAAAGATTATTTCCTTACCGGCGACGAAACCAAACTGAGGCCCATGATACTTAAAGATATTGCCGACAGGATTGGTATGGATATTTCAACCGTTTCGCGCGTTGCCAACTCAAAATATGTTCAAACCGATTTTGGAACCTTTCTGCTGAAAAACTTTTTCAGCGAGTCGATGACCAAAGAAGACGGCGAGGAGGTTTCAACCCGCGAAATCAAAAAGATACTTTCAAACATCATTGAGGCGGAAGATAAAAAGAAACCCTATACCGACGATAAACTGGCAAAAATGCTTAAGGAAAAAGGCTATAACATTGCCCGGCGTACCATTGCCAAATATCGTGAACAACTGGGGATTCCGGTGGCCCGTTTACGAAAAGAACTTTAAATAATGCCGTTGTGATGGAGCAAAAGTTTGCCAACCTGATTTCCGTACTTTTTCATCCGGTATTAATACCCACTTACATGCTGGTTGTTTTATTAAATTCCGGGTATTTCTACACCTTCGGCTTTTCGGGTGAGGTAAAACTTTACCTTATTGCTTTTGTGTTTATTATGACCTGTTTGATTCCGGCATCTTTGATGTTTGTGCTGAAAAAAACGGGGATTATTAAAACCATCAGGATGAACGACAGGCAGGAACGAATGATACCGATTGCCATTACTTCGGTAATTTATTACATAACCTATTATGCTTTAAGCAAAACCGGAATATTAAGTGTTTATAACCTGTTTTTGCTGGGAATAACGGTGCTTTCGCTTTTTTCGCTGCTGATAAACTTTTCCACTAAAATCAGCCTGCATATGATAGCCATGGGAGGAATTACAGGTGCTTTGCTGGGTTTTATGCTTAACTTTCCGGTGGATGCAGCGGTATCTGTTTATCTTTTCTTTTTGCTGTCGGGCCTGGTTGGTTACGCGCGATTAACGGTCAGCAATCATACTTTGCGTCAGGTTTATAACGGGTTTATGCTGGGATTTGTGGTAATGCTTGCACTTTTTGTAATCTGAAAAGACTCCCCGCCTTTTCTCTTATCCTTTCATCCACTTCTTCATACTCTCCCTGTTTTTATCGTTGATGATGTTTTTCCCCTCCGGAGTGTATAGGTATTCCAGCAAATCGCTGTAATGTTTTTCAATGTTTCCTCTGATTACTTTCATGGTGGCATTCATCAGGCCGTTGGCTTCGTTAAAACTTTCGTCGGGGATGCCAATGGAGGCGGGCAGCCATCTTGACGGGAACATTTCCGCATATTTGCCGCCGCTAAAATATTCAGCCACTTCGCTTTTGATTTTTTCAAGCGCCATGTTGATGCCCTCATCGCTTTTGGGGTCGGCTCCCTGCGATTTAACATACTCTTTTAAGGCAGCAGCGTTGGGAACAATCAAACCCACCGTGAAAGGGTTTTGGTTGTTGTGCAACATTACCTGGTCAATATATTCCGACTGATCAGTAAGAGCCTCTTCAATACCTTCGGGGCTGTATTTTTCTCCGTCGTTACCGATTAACAGACTTTTGAATCTTCCCAGTACATACAGAAAACCGTCATGGTCAAGGTAACCGATATCTCCCGTATGCAACCATCCGTTACGCAGGGTTTCGTTAGTGGCTTTTTCATTTTTCCAATAGCCTTTCATCACGTTTTCGCCCTTAACCACAATTTCGCCCTTTTGGCCAACCGGCATTTGGTTTCCTTTATCATCCAGTATTTTAAGTTCAAGATTGGCCACCAGCCTGCCGGAGCTTCCCATTTTATGAGCCTTTGGCGAGTTGGAAGAAATTACCGGAGCGGCTTCCGATAAACCGTATCCCTGATACATGGGCATGCCGATGGCAAAAAAGAAGCGTTGCAGCTCAATATCAAGCAAAGCTCCGCCTCCCACAAAATACATCAAACGGCCTCCGAAACCTTCTCTTATTTTGCTGAACAGTATTTTGTCAAAAATATTTAACAGCGGTTTATAAATAAAAGTGCCGCCGGTTCCTTTGTCGAAACCCAGTTTGTTGTATTTGTAGGCTATGCTTAATGCAAAGTTGAACAGTTTAACGGTGGTGTCGCCTTTGGCTTTAATACCTGCTTCGATGTTCTTTTTAAAGTTTTTGGCAAGAGCCGGAACGCTCAGTAAAAAGTAAGGTTTAATCTCCTTTATATTTTTAGGAATGTTTTTTAGGGTTTCCATGGGGGTTTTGCCAAGTTCAACCGTGGCAACGGCCGCCCCTTTGCTCATCATGGTGTAAAGCCCTACGGTGTGGGCAAACGAATGATCCCAGGGAAGAATAAGCAGGGTAACAAACTTCTCTTCGATGTCGAACAGTGAAGTGCCCTGTTCGGTATTGGCGGTATAGTTGCGATGGGTGAGCATAATTCCCTTGGGGTCGGCAGTGGTGCCCGAAGTGTAGCTGATGTTGGCCGTGTCATCGCCTTTAATGGAGCTGTTTATCTTTATTACTTCCTTAATTATTTCTTCGCCGGCGTTTTTTCCTGCTTCAACTATCTCGGAATAAAATATTTCTTTCTCTTTTTTATCAACTTCATCAAAAACAATTACGGTTTCCACTTTGGGCATCTGGTTTAAGATTCCCCGAATTTTATCAACCTGTCTGCCCGAAACAATGATGGCTTTCGATTCCGAATGATTGATTCTGAAAGCAATTTCCGAAGGCTCAATCAATTTTACCGAAAGGGGAACGTCAATAATTCCCAGATGCAGCATGGCCAGTTCCGAAACCAGCCATTCGGTTCTTCCTTCGGCCAGAAGTGCCACTCTGTCGCCCTTTCGTAATCCGTGTTTGTATAATCCTGCCGCCAGTGTTTTAACCTGTTGGTCGATTTCCTTATAAGTAAACCCTTTGTAGGAGCCGTTTTGTTTTTCGTAAATCAATATGTTGTTGCCATATTTTGCAACACTCTCTTTAAAAAGTTCGGGAATTGTTTTCATAAAATCGGTTTTAGAAGGGCAAGATAGTAAAATATCAGGATTTATGAGGTTGCTTGTTATAGGATAGATGTTGGCCGGATAAAGATTGTAGTAATAGAAGATTTATTAAATCAAAGTTTTAAATCTTTTGGATTTTGCCTGCTGTCCCAGATTAACAATATTATAATGGTTGTAGTTTCAATTCTGTAAAAGATTTTGTAATTTTTATTAATCAAGACCCTTATATTCTGTTCTTTAGTTCTTATTCCTATCCATGGGTGTTTGCTTAAGAGGTCAGTTAATCTTTTAATCTCATACAAAAGTTTCTTGCTGTAAGTATTATTTCCATTTCGTTGAATATAATATTCCAGTATTTTAGAGAAAACAGTTTCGGCTTTTTTTGTCCAGACTATTTGTTTAGCCATTTTTCCAGTTTATTAAAAACCTCATCATTTTGTATGGTTTTTCCGGTGGCATAATCACTGTTGCTTTCAGAAATTAATTGTTTTTCAATACTGCTGAGATGGTAAACAGATTGATTGTTTTCTTTTGATAAAAGCGCATCCAGATACTCTAAAAGGCTTTTGTCGGAGGTGCGAAGTATTTTTTGGATAATTTGATTTTGTAGATTAACCGTATTCATTTTCTTTTTTTTCAAAAGTATAAATTTTTAAAATATCAGTAGTAAATATTCTTTTCAGCCTGAAAATGTAATTTGTGAGGAGAAAAGTGTTTACGACATTAACGTAATTAACCGTGGAAAGCAGTTTAACACCTGTTTCAAATTTCCATTTCCGGTTGATTAATATTACAAACCAATTAAAAATCAAAAAAGAGGCTGCCTGTACTATTTCTTTTACCGATTTAAATTACTTTTAACCTCTTATTTATTCAAACGACATCGTTTATGTTAAAATCAATGACAGGTTTTGGGAAAGAGGTTGTTGAAACGGCTTTCCGGAAAGTTACCGTAGAGATCAGGACACTTAACAGCAAGCAGCTTGATTTAAACCTTCGTGTTCCGGTGGAATTTCGTGAAAAAGAGCCCGAACTGAGATCGATCATCAGCAAAAGTTTGCAACGGGGAAAAGTTGACTTTGTTGTCCAGACCGAAATGGTGAACCATCAAAATGCAGCGGTAATCAATAAAGAGCTGGTTCGTCACTACTACAACGAAATGACGGATGTTGCCAAAAGTCTTGATCAAACCGATTATTCCGGATTCCTTCCCGTGATTATCCGGCTGCCGGATGTTTTTGTTCAAAAAGCACTGGAAACAAACGAGGAGGAGTGGGAACAGGTAAAAACCGGAATCATTAGTGCCATTGATAAAGTGGACCGCTTTAGAAAAGAGGAGGGGGCTGTTTTGGAAAAAGACCTTGTTTTGCGAATTGACCGTATTGTTGAACTGCTTGCTAAAGTTGAGCCTTTTGAAGCTGAAAGGCCGGCCATTGTTAAAGAGCGTATTCGCAAACGGCTTGAAGAGTGGGGCAGCGATGCGGAAATTGACCGGAACCGGCTGGAACAGGAGATGATTTACTATCTGGAAAAATTTGATATTACCGAAGAAAAGGTAAGGCTTAAAAAACATTGCGAATATTTTTTGGAAACACTTACCGCTCCGCAGTCGCCCGGAAAAAAGCTGGGATTCGTCACACAGGAGATTGGCCGCGAAATCAACACACTGGGGTCAAAAGCCAACCACGCCGAAATTCAAAAATTGGTGGTTTTAATGAAAGATGAGCTTGAAAAAATAAAAGAACAGTTGTTTAATATTTTATAATACTTACAATGACATCACCCGCCAAAGGCAAACTGATTATATTTTCCGCCCCTTCGGGTGCTGGAAAAACCACCATTGTACACTGGCTGATGAAACAAATTCCCGATTTGGCTTTTTCGGTGTCGGCCACCAGCCGTAAAAAACGACCCGGTGAGGTTCACGGCAGAGATTACTATTTTCTTGATGTGGACGATTTTAAGCAGAGGATACGTCAGAATGCCTTTGTGGAGTGGGAAGAGGTTTATGAAAATCAGTTTTACGGTACTTTGATTTCGGAAGTGGAACGCCTGCGAAAAGAGGGTAAGCATGTGGTGTTTGATGTGGATGTAAAAGGAGGAATGAACATTAAGCGCCTTTACGGCAACGATGCCTTGTCGGTTTTTGTTCAACCGCCTTCCATCGAAGAACTGGAGCGGCGCTTGCGTGCAAGAAATACCGACAGCGAAGAGAGTATAAGAAAACGGGTTAAAAAGGCCGGATATGAGTTGCAGTATGCAAAACATTTTGATGTGGTTATTGTAAACGATAACCTTGAAGAAGCCCAACAAAAAACCCTTGAGGTGGTTACGGAATTTTTGGGAAAAGAACCTGCTACGTTAAAAAGATGGCGATAACAGGGAAAACGAAACCGGTATGTAAAGTTTGTTTTACATTTACTATAAATTACCGTTTTTCATTCATTAAATATTAATCCAATGAAAAGTATTGCCCTGATTCTTATTGCATCTGTTTTAACGGGACTGATTTCCTGCTCCCACAATTCCCCTGAAATCAACAAGCTGCAAAACCGTATTGATAACCTGGAAGCCAAACTTGCCAAAAGCTATAAACCCGGTTTCGGTGAGATGATGAACAGCATTCAGTCGCATCATCTTAAACTGTGGTATGCAGGTTTAAACAAGAACTGGAAACTGGCTGAATTTGAGGTTAAAGAGTTAGGTGAGGTGGTTGAAAATATCGGGAAATTTCAAAGTGAACGTAAAGAAACCGAGTTGATAAATATGATGGAGCCGGCGCTGGACAGCCTGTTAACCGCCATCGGTAAGCAGGATGGAGAGATGTTTGTGGAAAGCTATACGGGATTGACCAACTCTTGCAACAGCTGCCACAGGCTAACCGATTTTGAATTTAACAGGGTAAAGGTTCCCGACGGGAAATCGCCCTTTATGAATCAGGATTTTAAACCGGAAAAATAATAGAGCATGAAAGGTGTAATTTTACCTCAATACAACAAAAATATCATCAGGGCTTTGTTAAGTCTGAAGCCGGAAGAAATCGAATTGGGAACTCCCCAAAAAGATGAAGTGGTTATTAAAATGCACGCAGCTCCGTGCAATCCCAGCGATATTGCCTTTATGCAGGGCGGATATAACATTGTTAAAACCCTGCCTTCGGTTATGGGTTTTGAAGGTTCGGGTACAGTGGAGGATGCCGGCCGGGAGGCTAAACATCTGATTGGTAAAAAAGTCAGCTGTTTTGTGCAGGACGACAGCAACGGTACCTGGGCCGGCTATCTTATCACAAAGGCGGAAAATGTTATTGTTTTAAAAGATGAGATGGATTTGGACCAGGCAGCCTGCTTTACCGTAAATCCTTTTACCGCCTACGGTATGATGGAAATAGCGCTGGTAAATGAAAGCAATGCCGTTGTGTTAAGTGCGGCAGGTGGTCAGGTGCCGCAATTTATGCGGGTGCTGGCCCAACGGCATGGTATGGAAACCGTTAATATTGTTAGAAAACCCGAAACCGCTGAGATGCTTCGTAACGAAGGGGCAAAATATGTATTGGTTGAAACGGAAGATGGCTTTCAGGAAAACCTTAAAACCTTATGCCGGCAACTGAAAGCAACCACGGCGTTTGATGCGGTTGGAGGAGCCTTAACGGGAATGATGTTTAATGCCATGCCCGGAGATTCGGAATTGATTGTTTACGGCGGACTTTCCAATAAACCGGCTTCGGGTTTGGATACCCTTCCTCTGATATTTAACCAAAAAGCAATTTACGGTTTCAGTCTCCCCGACTGGAAAGAGGAGTTGTATGATTTCGACCGGATTTCGGAAAACTTACAGGATATGTTTATCAACGGAACATTGCAAACTAAAATACAGGGAAGTACTTCCGTCGATAATGTGGTTAAAGGATTACGCAGTTATATTGCCAATATGAGCGGGGGTAAAGTATTGATAAAACCTTGACAGGGGCGGTTTTGATAAAGATACCGGAACCGGTAATTTTACCATGTTAAAAAAGCTGCACCGTAATTATACTTTTTGAAGACAAGTGCGGATTCTTTTCGAAGAAGATCATTTTGAAATTCATGCTTTGATATTATTTGTAATTTGGTGCTTTGATTTTGGTGCTTAAGCAATGTGTTATGGAAATAAAAAAAACCGGTCTCTTTTTCGGTTCGTTCAATCCCGTTCATAACGGGCATTTGATTTTGGCCAATTACATGGCTGAGTTTACCGATTTGGATGAGGTGTGGTTTGTGGT
>CAYNVN010000029.1:0-6724 GCA_964400655.1 uncultured Lentimicrobiaceae bacterium | reverse complement strand
GCGTTGGTTGACATCTACTACCTGAGCAAAATCTATTCAAAAAAAGAGCACTTTGAAACCCTTGAGGTACGAAGCGATAACAAATATCTGCTTAAGTTTCTTAATTTCCACGAAAAGGAGATTCAGAAATTTTTCCCGGGATTTTCTTATAAACCCGAAATAAACACCATCAGTTTTTTTGTGTTGCGCGATATGCGGGTGGCCGGTATTTTTCTGGCTCATCGCGAAAATAATGACACTTTGGTGGTAGGGCTCGATTACGTAATTCCGGAGTATCGCGATTTTAAAAACGGCCATTACATCTATCACCGTTTACGCAAAAAATTTATTAACGAGGGGTTTAAAAAGGTAACCGTGCCGGTTTACAGCAAAAAACATGCGGCCTATTTAAAAAAGATGGGGTTTAAAGAAATTAAGGAAAATCTGTATCAAAAGCAGTTAATAGCGAAAAAATCTGTTTAATCAAAAATCAATTCCCAACATTTACAGTTTCGATATTGAAAATATTTGAAGATTAGATATTATTTGTAATTTGGTGCTTTCCGCCCGGATGAACATCTGTTCGTACGGGGGAATTTGGAATTTTATAATATAAAACCCATGCCCATCCTTATTAAAAACGGTACTGTGGTTAACGCCGACAAAAGTTTTAAAGCCGATGTGCTGATAAACAACGGTGTTATTGAACAAATTGCCGCTTCGATTGAAACGGAAGGATTGCCGGACGTGGAGGTTATTGATGCCAAAGGAAACTATCTCTTTCCGGGTGGTATCGACCCGCATGTTCATCTGCATCTGCCCACGCCTGCCGGTTACTCTTCCGATGATTTTTACTCGGGAAGCAAGGCGGCATTGTTTGGAGGAACCACCACGCTGATTGATTTTGTTACGCCTTCTAAAGGAGAGTTGCTTACAGATGCACTGGCCAAGCGCAAAGCGGAGGCCGCCAACTGCCTTACCGACTACTCGTTTCATGTAAGTCCCGTGGAGTGGCGCGAGTCGATGCCGAAAGAGATTGATGCCTGTTTGAAAACCGAAGGCATCACCTCCTTTAAAGTGTATATGGCTTATAAGGACAGCATCGGGCTGGAGGATGATGTATTAAAAAAGGTGATGCACTCCGTTGCCGGTGCCGGCGGTATGGTTACCGTACATTGCGAAGAGGGAGATGAAATAGAAGCATTGCGTAACCGCTTTTATAAAGAAGGCAAACGTACTCCCCGTTACCATCCGCTTTCGAGGCCGCCCGAAGCAGAAGCCAAAGCGGTTGAAAAAATTATCGGCTTTGCTGCCGAAGCAGGCTGTCCTTTGTACATTGTTCATGTTTCGTCGGCGTTGTCGTTGCAGCACATTAGGCAGGCACAGCAAAACGGACAAAAGGTTTTTGCCGAAACCTGTCCCCATTATCTGTTGTTGGACGATGCAAAGTACGATGGAACGTTTGAAGAAACCGCACCCTTTGTTTTAAGTCCGCCCCTGCGTAAAAAAGAGGATAACAAAGCTTTATGGAAGGCGCTGGCAAACAATACGGTTCAAACGGTCGGCACCGACCACTGTCCGTTTACCATGACGCAAAAGCGGCTGGGTTTGGATGATTTCAGAAAGATTGCCAACGGTGCGGGAGGTGTTGAACATCGTATGGAGTTGCTTTACACTTACGGGGTAAAAACCAGCCAAATCGGTTTAAACCGTTTTGTGGAGATTACCTCGGCCAATGCGGCAAAAATTTTCGGACTTTATCCTAAAAAGGGTGTTATTGCCCAAGGTTCCGATGCCGATGTGGTTATTTGGAATCCCGATGCCGGAAAAGTCATTTCAGCCAAAACCCATCACATGCACTGCGATACCGATATTTTTGAAGGTTTTAAAATAACCGGTACTCCCCAACAGGTTATTGCCGGCGGAAAAGTTGTTGTCCGTAACGGAGTATGGGCCGGCGAAGAAATAAAAGGCAGATATTTATTCAGAAAGGCAACATGGTAATCAGGGCAGGTATTCCGTGTCGATATTTCCCATGGCATTGAACAGGTTGAATTTGGCTTTGGGATGGATGGATTCCAGCTGTTCGATAAGTTTACGTGCGGTGGTGCGTTTGGTAATATCTTCGTAAGGGCAGGGTTGTTTCAGCTTGTTAAAATTCCTGATTTTGGCAAATTCGCCGGTATCTTTATCGGTAAGTAAAATAAGCGGACGGATAAGATACATGGCTCCGTCAAACATTTTAAGTTTGCCCGGCAACGATGAGATGTGGCCGTGATAAGCCATATTTATCATCAGGGTTTCGACGGCATCGTCAAGATGATGCCCCATTGCCAGCTTTTTAAAGCCGTTGCTTTTGGCAAATTCAAACAGGGTTTTCCGGCGGTGCCACGAACAAACAAAGCAGGGGGCTTTTTTTCCGCGCTCTTCCAAACCGGCTTTTATGGTTTTAAAGTGCATTTTAACACCAAGCCTGCCGGAGTACTCTTTTAAAAAGTTGTCATCAACCAGATAACCGACATCTTCAACATCAATATGAATGGCTTCGAGGTCAAAATCAACGGTTTTAAACTTTTTAAATGCCCATAAGGCTTCCAGCAAAACCAGCGAGTCTTTACCCCCGCTTACCGCCACCAGCACCTTATCACCCTCTTCAATCATTTGATATTGATTGATTGCTTTGGCGGTCATATTTTTAACATGTTCAATATGACGTTTCTGATATTTGGTAAGTACCTGTTTCAAATTGCTTCGGGCACTACCTCCTCTTCGATACGGAGGTTCTCGATTATAAAGTTCTGACGGTTGGGAGTGTTTTTGCCCATGTAAAACGACAGGGTTTCGCCAAGAGAAGATTCACGTTTGATGATAACCGGATCGAGCCTGATGCTTTTGCCGATAAAGTGTTTAAACTCGTTGGGAGAAATCTCTCCCAGTCCTTTAAAACGGGTAATCTCGGGGTTGGTGCCCAGTTCGCGAATGGCACGCTGGCGTTCCTCGTCGGTATAACAGTAGCGTGTTTCTTTTTTATTTCTTACCCTGAACAACGGTGTTTGTAAAATATAAACATGGCCGGTTCTAACCAGGTCGGGATAAAACTGCAAAAAGAAAGTAAGTAAAAGCAGCCTGATGTGCATGCCGTCAACATCGGCATCGGTGGCAATTACAATGTTGTTATAGCGCAGATTTTCAATACTTTCGTCAATATTAAGTGCAGCCTGTAACAGATTAAACTCTTCGTTTTGATAAACTATTTTTTTGCTGAGGCCGTAGCTGTTGAGCGGTTTTCCCTTAAGGCTGAACACGGCTTGTGTTTGCACATCGCGCGATTTGGTAATGGATCCGCTTGCAGAGTCGCCCTCGGTGATAAAGAGGGTGGTTTCCAGTCTTTTTTCGTGATTGGAGTTCAGGTGGATACGACAGTCGCGTAACTTTTTATTGTGCAACGATGCTTTTTTCACACTTTCGCGGGCCAGTTTTTTAATGCCGGCCATATCTTTCCGCTCTTTTTCCGACTGCAGAATTTTACGGTAGAGCGATTCGGCGGTTTCGGAGTTGATATGCAAATAGTTATCAAGGTTTCGCTTGATGATGTCGTTGATGTAGTTTCTGATGCTTTGTCCGTCGGGCTCAATATATTGCGAGCCGAGTTTGGTTTTTGTTTGCGATTCAAAAACGGGTTCCTGTACTTTAATGCTGATGGCGGCCATCAATGAAGTTCTGATATCGCTGGTTTCAAAATCCTTACCGTAGAAATCGCGGATGGTTTTAACGATGGCTTCGCGAAAAGCCGTTTGATGGGTTCCTCCCTGCGTGGTGTGTTGCCCGTTTACAAACGAATAATACTCTTCGGTGTACGACCGTGAACTGTGGGTAAATGCACATTCAAAATCATCTTCTTTAATATGGATGATGGGGTAAAGGATGCCGTTGTTGGGGCCTATGTTCCGCTCCAGCAGGTCAAGCAGGCCGTTTTTTGCCTGCATCTTTTGTCCGTTAAAAATTATGGTTAACCCGTTGTTGAGAAAAACATAATTCCACAACATCTCTTCAACATATTCAAAAAGATAGTGGAAATTTCCGAATATCTCTTCATCGGGTATAAAACTGATAATGGTTCCCTGCTTTTGGTCACATGGCTTTACGGGATGATCCTGAACAATTTCTCCCCGTTTATATTCAACTATTTTGGTTTTTCCTTCACGGATCGACTGTGCCTTAAAGCAGCGCGACATGGCGTTAACGGCTTTCGACCCCACGCCGTTGAGTCCTACCGCCTTTTTAAAAACCTTCGAATCGTATTTGGCCCCTGTATTAATTTTGCTCACACAGGCAATAACTTTTCCCAGCGGCATTCCGCGTCCGTAATCACGAACGGTAACCTTTGTATCCTGTATGGTAACTTCAATGGTTTTTCCGTGCCCCATCACATATTCGTCGATGGAGTTATCAATTATCTCTTTCAATAAAACATAAATCCCGTCATCGTGCGAGCTGCCGTCGCCCAGTTTACCGATGTACATTCCGGGTCTTAACCGTATGTGTTCTTTCCAGTCTAACGACCGGATGCTGTCATCATTATATTCTGCTGCCATACTATTCTCCCAATTTGCTGCAAATGTAGAAAGGAATAGGGTATGATTTTCGCCGGTTTGAGGAACTTTTTCAACGAAAGATGTTAATAAGAGAGAGAACCTCTAATTGAAGGATATCATTTGGTTGATATTTTTTGATGTGTCACTCTGTCAGCTATGGCTGTTGGTATGTTAATTGATTATGAGATACTGCTTTATTCGATGGTATTTCATTTGTAAAAAGGATTTGATGTTTGATTTTGTATTTGAAGAAGAACGAATAAAGGGAAGGAGGAAAGATTAATTATGGAATATAAAGATTATTATAAAACACTGGGGGTTTCAAAAAGTGCTTCGCAGGAAGATATTAAAAAAGCTTATCGGAAACTTGCCATAAAGTATCATCCCGACAAAACTCAGGGTGATAAAGCGAAAGAGGAGAAGTTTAAAGAGATTTCGGAGGCTTACGAAGTGCTTGGCGACCCTGAAAAACGTAAGAAATACGATCAGCTTGGTGCCAACTGGAAGCAATATCAAAATTTTGGCGGGTCGGGCGGACAGGCAGGCGGTTTTGACTGGTCGCAGTTTTCCGGCGGCGGACAACCCGGTGGCGGATTCGGCGGCTTTTCGTTTGAAGGCGATCCGGGAGGATTCTCCGATTTCTTTCAAAGTATTTTCGGAGGAGGTTTTGCTGGCAGAAGCGGCGGTCGCAGACGGTCGCCCGGATACAAAGGACAGGATATTGCAGCCGAAATGAACATTACCTTTCACGAAGCATATAACGGAACCACGCGCATCATCAATCTTGATGGTAAAAAATTCAGAATTAAAATAAAACCCGGTGTAAAAGACGGTCAGAAAATAAGACTGGCAGGTAAAGGAAATCCGGGAATCAACGGCGGACCCGCAGGTGATTTGTATATCACCATAAAAGTGGTGCCCGACACAATATTTAAACGCGAAGGCAACGACTTGTATGCCGATTTGCCGGTTGATATTCCTACGGCGGTATTGGGCGGAAAGGTTCCGGTAAACACCCCCGACGGAAAAACGGTGATGCTTTCTATTCCGCAGGGTACTTCATGCGGAAAGAAATTGCGTTTAAAAGGGAAAGGAATGCCGGTGTATGAACACCCTGCAAAACATGGCGACCTTTATGTAACCACCAAAATTGTGGTGCCCGAAAAATTATCAAAAGAACAGAAGGCTCTGTTTGAGAAATTAAAAAAACTGAATTAAAAAGGAGGAGGATAAATTATGTTAGTAAAGCTTATTGATGTAAACGATACATATAAATTTAGAGGATTGCTGGAGTTTATCGATGCGGCCATCGATTCGAATATGCGGCACTATGCTTCGGAAATTATTGAACTGGTGGAGATGGGAAAGGAAGAGGAGTTGCGGGGTGCTATGTTGCGGGCACAGGAGGCATGCCGTGTTATGGGTATCCCTCTGGAAAATCATTTTAAAAAGGTTTATCGCGATGCCGAGCGCGAGGTGGTTTGCGACTACAAACTTTCACCCCTCGCTTTCGGACTTGTGTGCATCAATGCCAGTCCCGCCAATAAAAACATCGCCCGTATTCAGGTGGAGATGGTGAAAAAACTGATGGAGAAGTAGTTTTTTTACACGTAATATTTAGGAAAGGTTGAAATTAGTCTGGTTGCTGGTTGCTTGTTGCTGGTGATTCAAAGTTTGGAGGTTCAAAGTTTGAAAGTTTAAGGTTTGAGGAACCGCGAAGACGCAGAGGCGCAAAGTAAACCTTTTCGGTCGAACGAAGGCTTGTGTTGGGAGTCCGGAAAGGTTGAGAAGGTTTAAAGTTTAGAAGTTGAAAGGTTCAGAGGTTCAGAAGTTTGGCCCTTGCCGCGAGCCCCATCGTCATCCCGAAGGAGGTACGACTGAGGGATCTCCTGAGTAGCATCCTGCCTCTACAGTAAATGGGAATCCAGTCGTCTTTATTAGGGGATTTCTCCTCCCTACGGTCGTCGAAATGACGTGCGAGTGGCAGTCGTCGGAATGACGGGGTAATATGAATGAACGACGTAGTTTTGGATTTTTATTTTTTGATATTGGGATTTGCCCGCCTGCCGGACGGGCAGGATTGTGATTTGGTGCTTGCAATTTGTAATTTACTCCAAGTACTCCAAACTTTAGCGCACTCCAAACTTCAA
>CAYNVN010000028.1:0-17463 GCA_964400655.1 uncultured Lentimicrobiaceae bacterium | reverse complement strand
AATGGTTCTACATCTACAGCATGGAATACGGCCGGCAACTGGGTTGGAGGAACGGGACCAACCTCTTCAAAGAATGTAAAAATGCCTTCCGGATTAACAAACAACCCTTCCGTTGACGGAACCATTGCTTCCCCGTCGGAATGTAACAACCTAACCATTGCTTCCGGTGCTTCATTAACCATTCCTGTCGGAAAAGCTTTAACGGTAAATGGTGATTTAACCAATAATGAAGGAACCTCAGGGTTAACCATTCAGTCGGACAACACCGGTACGGGTTCATTAATAGTTGAAGGAAGCGTAAGCGGAAACTCTACTGCACAACGTTACATTGCTGCATGGAGTAGTAGCACCAGCGGATGGCATCTTATTTCATCTCCCAATACAGGACAGGAAATAAGTACGGAATATGTTGATATTACAGCCTCTCCCATCAGTTCCGATGTTGACTTTTATCGCTGGAGCGAAACAGATGAATTGTGGATTAATATTAAAAATAGCAGCGGAGATTATAATCAGGGTAGCGCAAGCACAAACTTTTCAAACGATGTTATGCCGCTGTTTGAAGTCGGTAAAGGGTATCTTGTTGCCTATTCATCCGACCAAACAAAACAAAACACCGGAGTTTTTAACACAAGTGATGTAAGCTTTTCGGGGCTTACCAACACTTCAGGAAACAGTTACGGCGGCTGGCATTTGCTTGGCAATCCTTATCCGAGTGCATTGTACTGGAATAATACCGCATGGTCTCTTTCCGATATCGACGGAACCGCCAAAGTGTGGGATGAATCTTCAGCCAGTTATACCGATTTAGCTGCCGGCGGTACTATTCCGGCCAACCAGGGTTTTATGGTGCATGTTACTACTGTAGGAAGCTCATCGGGGTCGCTTACCATTGATGCATCCGACAGAGTTCACAGTTCTGTTTCATGGTATAAAAGTGATTCAATAGAAAACAACAAGATTAAATTAAAAGTTTACGACACTGAAAACAGCACTGCTCAGGAAAGTATTATCAAAATAATTGACGATGCCACAACCGAATTTGATCCCGAATACGATTCACGCTTTTTACCTGGCTTTGCCCCTCAGTTTTATTCGGTATTGGAGGATGGTTCTGCCGTTTCAACCAATGCACTGCCTAAAATTGAAGCAGGCACGGAAATTCCGTTTAACTTTATTAAAAACGGAGCATCTGCCTTTTATATCAAAGCCGAAGGCATTAATAATCTTTTACCTTCTCAGGAAGTTTATCTCACCGATTTAAAAACAAATGTCACCCAAAAACTCAACGATAATCCCGTTTATCATTTTACTTCCAACGAAGGAGATCCGGAACAACGATTTAAGTTACATTTCGGAGTACTCGGAACAGATGAAACAACATCATTAAAACAATTTAATATTTACGGTTTAAATGATAAGATCATCATCAGATCCGGTCAGCCGGCATCCGGTACGATAAATATTTACAATATTTCCGGACAATTACTGAACACGGTTAAAATTCAAAATCAAAACAAAACAGTGGTTTCCATGAACGGATTTAACGGAATGGCCATTGTTTCGGTACTTACAAATAAAGGAGTTGAAAATCAAAAAGTAATCATTAAGTAATAAAACCTATAAAAAGTACAGTCATGAAAAAGAATATATTATCCATTACGTTATCCGTTTTATTTACGCTTTTTGCTTTTAATGCTTTTAGCCAGGGCCCGCCACCTCCTCCGTCAGGAGCAGGGCATGGTGCAAACGGTAATCAAACAGGCGGCAATGCACCCATTGGTTCCGGTTTGTTTGTTTTGCTTGGACTGGGAGCCGCCTACGGCAGTCGTAAGCTTTACAACATGAAAAAAGAAGATTTGGAAGAGTAGTAATACTTATGAAGTTTTTAAAAAAAAGCGGGATGAATTGAACATCATCCCGCTTTTTTTTAAGTATCACCCTTAAACGCAGGCAGGTTTGGTACAAAATACTATTTATTCAGCTTTTCCGCTACCTTTTCCAGCATAATATCCACCATTTTTCCCAGGTCATAATTTTCTTTATGATCCCAATCTTTTCGTGCAATGCTGTCATCAATGCTTGCCGGCCAGCTGTCGGCTATTGCCTGACGGAAATCGGGATTATAGGTGATGGAAAAACCGGGCATCCGTTTTTTAATTTCGGCAGCTAGCTCTTTAGGAGTAAACGATATTCCGGCAATGTTATAGGCCGACCGTAACGACAACCTGCTTTCGTCGGCCTCCATCAGTTTAATGGTATTTTGAATGGCATCATCCATAAACATCATGGGAAGCGCGGTGTTTTCGCTAAGGAAACTTTCGTATTTTCCCTTTTTTATGGCCTCAAAAAATATTTCAACGGCATAATCGGTGGTTCCGCCACCGGGTTCGGTTTTGTAACTGATAAGTCCCGGATAACGTACGCTTCTGAAATCAACCCCGTAACGATTTACATAATACTCGCCCCATCGTTCTCCGGCCAGTTTTGAAATACCGTAAACCGTATTGGGTTCCATTACCGTTAGCTGTGGAGTATTATGGCGCGGCGTTGTGGGACCGAAAACGGCTATTGAGCTGGGCCAGAATAGTTTTTTTGCATCGCTTTGGCGGGCAACTTCAAGGGTATTCATCAATGCTTTCATATTGATATCCCATGCCTGAAGCGGAATTTTTTCGGCATTACCCGAAAGAACGGCTGCAAGGTTGTAAACCTGTGTAATGTGATACCGTACCACAAAGTGCAACAGGTTTTTAAAATCCAGCACATCCAAAATTTGAAACGGCCCTGATGACCTTACCTCTTCGGTGGGTTGTTTTATATCGGTGGCAAAAACGTTTTCGTTACCATAAATTTTTCGCAGTGCCAATACCAGCTCCGAGCCGATTTGTCCGGAACTGCCTATAACCAGAATTCTTTCCATAATTTAATTATTTCCGTTACAATAAAACAATAACAATATTTACGAACTACCGGAGGCAAAGCTACTATATTTCCGCCTATTGTTTTATTAAAAATCAACTACTTCTCCTCCTAAATTATTCATACATCCTTTTTAACTATTTTTGCCTGATTATTATTTCGTTTCAAAACCGAACCATGAAAGTAAAGATTGTCAATAAATCGAAACACGCATTACCGCAATACGAAACGGGTGCTTCGGCCGGTATGGATTTAAGGGCCAGCCTTGAAAATCCCGTACAGTTAAAACCCCTTGAAAGAGTGCTGATTCCAACGGGTTTGTATATGGAACTTCCGGTTGGATATGAGGCTCAGGTAAGGCCCCGAAGCGGTATGGCCATCAAGCACGGAATAAGTGTGCTGAACACACCGGGAACCATTGATGCTGATTACCGTGGCGAAATACGGGTAATCCTTGTTAATTTATCAAACGAAACTTATAGCATAAACGACGGTGACCGTATTGCCCAGATGATTATTTCGGCACACGTTCAGGCACAATGGGAAGAGGTTGAAATTTTATCGGAAACCAAAAGGGGTGCCGGCGGCTTTGGTCATACCGGGAAAAAGTAAGAAGGAAGATTATGAGATTCAAATTTTTGGCTTTACTTACGGTTTTATCTTTGATGTTGCTGTCGTGTTCCTCAACAAAACAGAGCAGCGACAATAATCATAAAAATCTTTCGCAAAAAGAAAAATTGCAGGAGGCCGACCTTTTTGCACAGGGAGCCATCCAAAAAGAGGCGGGTAATTATGCCAAAGCTCTGGAACTTTTTACCAAAGCTCTGGATATTGACCCTGACGACCCTGCCGCCCTTTACGAAAAAGCCCGCCTGCTTAGTGCAGCAGGACAAACAACCGAGGCCTATGCACTTATCAAACATGCGGTTACAATCGACCCCGAAAACAGATGGTATAAGTCGGTTTATGCCAACATTGCCCGGCAGGAAGAAAAATACGATGAATATGTTAAGGCTTACGAAGAACTGGTACAACAATATCCCGACGATTTTACCTTTTTAAACGAACTGGCCTATGCTTACGTTTTTACCGGAGCTTATAAAAAAGCCGTTGCCGAATATGATAAAATTGAAAAACAGGTTGGTGTTAACGAACAACTGATCAATCAAAAAGTAAGGCTTTACACCCAAATTGGCGATTATCAATCGGGCATCAAAGAGTACGAAAAATTAATTGCTCAAAACCCCGAAGAGGTTCGTTATTACGCCATGCTGGCCGAGTTTTGCGCCAAATACAAAATGGACGACAAAGCTGTTTGGGCGTACAAACAAATTGAACGTATTGATCCCGATGACCCATATGTACATATTTCGCTGGCCGATTTTTATCGAAAACGTAATGAACCCGAAAAATCGTTTGAAGAATTAAAACTCGGCATGATTAACAACAAACTTGACCTTGAAACAAAAATAAAACTGCTTTCAACCTACTATCCCGGAACATTAAATGAAGAACAAAAAAGCCAGGCGCTGGAACTATCAAAAATCTTAATGAAAACCTATCCCGATAATCCGGTTTCAAAATCGCTCTATTCGTCGTTGCTTTATCAAAACAAGGAGTATAAAAAAGCCAAAAAACTAACCCTTGAAGTTTTACGGAGCGACTCGTTAAACTATGCCGTTTGGGAACAGTTGCTGTTTTGCGACATGTATCTTAACGACTATAAAAATCTTGCAAAAAATTCGGAACAGGTTAACGATCTTTTTCCAAATCAGCCGCTCCCCTATTTAATGAACGGTATTGCCAACTATCAACTTAAAAATTACGAAAAAGCAGCCGATGTTTTGGAAACAGGAAAAGATTTTGTTGCCGGTAACAAGGCTTTGCTGGAAGAGTTTTACAACTATCTGGGTGAAATTTATTACCAGATGAAAAATTACGATGCCTGTTATTTATCGTACGACAAGGTGTTGTCGTTAAACCCCGAAAACTCAATTGTTCTGAACAATTATGCCTATTATCTTTCGCTTCAAAAACGCGACTTACCAAAAGCCGAACGTATGGCCCGGCATGCCGTAAACCTCGACCCCGAAAACAGCAACAACCTCGACACCTATGCCTGGGTGCTATATCAGGAAGGAAAATATGAAGAGGCACTGGAGTGGCAAAACAAAGCCCTGAAAAACGGAGGAAACACCAGCGATACCGTTTTGGAACATTATGGAAAAATTCTTGAAAAACTTGGACGTAACGAAGAGGCAAAAAAATATTTTGAAATGGCTGAAAAATATAAGAAAAAGTAAAACAGCCGTTTAAGTTTTTTATGATGAAAAAATTTAATTACAAAATACCATACATAAGCAGCATGCTGTTTTTTTTAGCAGTTATACTATTAACTGTTTCTTCATGCAAATCAACAAAAAAAACATCGGCAAAAAGCAATTTAAAGATGTATGGTTATCAATATCTGAAAGAAAAACTTGATGCCAACAGACTCTCTTTCAATTATCTTTCAGCCAAACTCAGTATTAATTATCAAAAAGAATCGTCGAGTACCAGCTTACGCGGACAACTGCGGATGCGTGAAGACAGCATTTTATGGCTTTCGTTTTCGCCGGCAATGGGCATTGAAGCCGCACGCCTTATTTTAACACAGGATTCCGTAAAATTTATCAACCGCCTTAATAAAACCTATTTTACAGGCCGATATAAAATGCTCGACACCCTAATCAGTTCTACGGTTGATTACATCATTGTTCAATCGATGATACTTGGCAATGAACTGCCACATTATACGGTTGACAATTACAACGTAAAAGTTGATGATAATATGTATCTGCTTACGATGGAAAAAAAGCGGAAAATAAAAAAGAAAATAAAAAAAGGTAATTCACCCACTAACATCATAGTTGAAAAAGTGTGGATGGATCCGGTAAATTTTAGGATGCGTAAAGTTGAGATGCACGAAATCGGTGCCGAAAACAACAAGCTGGTGGTTTATTACAACGACTACCGCGAAGTTGAAGGAAAGTGGTTTCCGTTTAATATTCAGATACAAATTTCAGCCAATAAAGATATTAGTATCAACGTAAAGTATAATAAGGTTCATTTTGATGAAAAGATGAGTTTTCCTTTTCATATTCCAAAAAAATATCAATATGCCTTTTAAACCATGAAGTTGTTAAGAATGATAAGATTGGTTAATAATAGCGACAAACCTGTTATGCTTTGGTTATCGTTGATTTTTATTATCGGTTTTATACTAACCGATAGCCTCCCTGTTCGGGCACAAAATAAAGCCGACGATCTGCGGGCCAAACGAAAAAAAATTGAAAAGGAGATTGAATACACCAACAAACTGCTTTCCGAAACCCGTAAAAACAAAAAAAACACCCTGTACGAGCTACAGCTTATCCAAAACAAAATCAATCAACGTAACGAACTTATTGCCACTTTAAAAAAGGAGATATCCATCCTTGAGAAAAAAATTTCCAGAACCAAAAACGGCATCTCCAATATGAACAATCAATTGGAGAACTTAAAAAAAGAGTATGCACGGGTGGTGGTGTTTTTGGCACGAAACAACGGCAAACTCGATAAACTGATTTTTATTTTTTCGGCCGAAGACCTGAATCAGGCCTACCAACGCCTGCGTTATCTTGACGAACTGACCGGATTTATCCGTCAGCAGGCCGACTCCATTAGAAACATGGAAAATATTAAAGAAAAAGAACTCACAGACCTTAACGCCCAAAAAAACAGAAAAAGCAAACTGCTGGAAAACGAAAATTTACAGCTTGATAAACTCGAAAACAACCAGCGCGAAAAGGACAAACTACGAGCCGGACTTTCAAAAAAAGAAAAACAGCTCAGGGCACAACTGCGCAAAAAACAACAAGAAGCTAAAAAACTGAACAAAAAAATCGAAAACATTATCTCCTCCGAAACCAAAGTAAAAAAGAGCGCCTCCGGAAAAAGCAGTTATGCGCTCACACCAAAAGAAAAAGAGCTGGCAAAAGCCTTTTTTAACAACAAAGGCAGGCTGCCCTGGCCGGTTGACCGGGGCGTTATTTCCGGAACATTCGGCTCACACCCGCATCCCGTATTAAAACATGTGATGGTAAAAAACAACGGCATCGATATTGCCACCTCTGCCAATAGCGAGGCAAAGGCGGTGTTTAAAGGAAAAGTTGTGAGTGTTACCACCATATCCAATACCAACATTGCCGTTATTATTAAGCATGGAAACTGGTTTACCGTTTACTCCAACCTCGAAAAGGTTTATGTTACCAAAGGTGATGAAGTTACCGGAAAAGAACCTCTCGGACTTATTCATACAAACCTTAAAGGAAAAACCGAACTTCATTTTGAAGTTTGGAACGGCAAACACAAACAAAACCCCTATTACTGGATTTTAAAAAAATAAAACATGTTAAGGAAAAGTTTGTTATTAATTGTTTTTATAATTTACTGTTTGATGCCGACACAGGCACAATACAACCTTATAACCGATAATCCTGATTTTCTTGTTAATGTTGACGGCTGGACAACCTCCGGTGATGTTACTTTAACGCACGACACCATCGGTAACCTTACAGAAGGGTCGGCCAAAAACAGGGTAAACTCTTCCGACGGAGATATCCGTCACATCAATTTTTATTCATCAACTTTTGAAATTCCCGATTCGTTACGCGGAAACCTGCTTTACCTTACCTTTTACGGAAAAGGGTCGGCCGACACGCTCAAAACGAGGGTCAGGCTTTGGGTAAATAATGATGCCGGAGGAAGTTCCGTTCAAAAATCTTCCATACTTAATCTCGACACCGTTTACCAAAAATACTCCATGCCGGTTCACTCCTATTCAAACAGCATTTCATTTAGGTTCAGGCTGGAAATTGGTGCCGATACCGGTACTTACTGGTTCGATGACTTCTCGATGATCAATTCGCAAATTGATGTTTCCGTTATTAATCAGTTTTCCGAAAACTGGCATCCCCGTTTTTTTCAATATCCCGATTCGGTTGTTATCGACACCCTCGATACCGATACTTCAAACGCAACAGTGTCAATTACCATCAATCCGCTCGACACCATTGCTCCGGTAACTTACACACAATTTGGAGTAAACTCAAATATGCGCAGCGGCGACGGGCTGGTAAACAGGGCGCATTTGTACGAACAAATGGGAGCTTTCCGGTATCCGGCCGGTTCGGGTTCCAACATCTACTTTTGGGATTGCAATATACCGAGTTCATTTTTGATTCCGGTAAATGCCATTTGCGGAACCAAGTCAAAATTTATGGATCCCGACCACTTTCTTACATTTAAAAACAATGCCGGCGGAGAACCTACCGTTGTGGTAAACTACTTTTATGCACGCTATGGCGTAACACCCGACAGTACCCGCGCAGCAAGGGTTCAACAAGCAGCCGATTATGCTGCTTCGTGGGTAAATTATTACAATGTTGTTAAGGGCGAGAACATCAAATACTGGGAAATAGGAAACGAATGTTACGGTGCCTGGGAAACAGGATACAATGTTAACGGCAGCATTGTTACCGGAAAAGAGTACGGCGAAGATTTGCGCGTATTTTCCACCGCCATGAAAGCCGTTGATTCAACCATCAGAATAGGTGCTGTTTTGTCGCACAACGATTTCGAATGGAACGAACAGGTAATGCGTGAAGTGGAAGATTCTGCCGATTTTTTAATTGTTCATCACTATTTCGGGGTTTCCAACGGAGCGGCAGCAGTTAGAGCGGTTAAAGAAATTGACTGGGATATGCAGGAAATACAAGCTGTTGTCCGGCACAACACTTCCAAACCGGCAGGATATTTCCCCGTTTCCTTTACCGAATTTAACAATCAGGGATATTCCACTACCAACATGACCAACGGGCTGTTTATTGCCGACGCACTGGGAACCATGGTAAAAAACAGGTTCGACCTTACCACAATATGGGTTAACGAGTGGAACATCAACGGAAACGAAACACACGGAATACTTTCAAAAAACGATCCCAATCAGGCAAATTATACGGCACGCCCATCCTATACCCCTTACTATTACTACGGAAAAATGTTCGGAGATTTTATGATTGCCGATTCCATTGTCTGCGATTCGGTTGTAAGGTCTTACAGCTCTGTGTTCAGCAGCGGCGAAATAGGGCTTGTGTTGCTGAACTATTCCGACACCGCTCAAAAAGTTTTGATCAACTTTACCGACACCACTCAAATTGATTCGGTTTACTGGTACTCGGTTTATGCCGACAACATCAATGCCGGCAACAAAAAGTTTTATGTAAACGGAATGACAAGCACCACTACCGGTGGCGGTCCGGCCAACCTGGATAATGTTTTTGCTTACGGAGCAGGCTTTACCGATACTTCCGTTTTGGTACTTCACAAATACTCGGTAACATATATTGTACTTAAAAGACGATATTACGGTACACCGGCCGGAATGTGGACCGGTCATTTTTCAAACGACTGGTCAACGGTTTCCAACTGGAGCGACTACCGTGTTCCCGATTCGGCAACCACCGTTACAATACCTTCAAATCCACAGGGAAACCGGTTCCCGTCGATGGTGCTCAACAAATCTGCTGTATGTAAAACACTTCAACTTCAACAAAATGCACACATGGAAATTCAACCTGGCGGAAAACTTACAATAACAGGTAATAACAGGTAAATTTTAATTTTCCGAAAATTTCAATATCTTAGCAAAGAAAACTTGTTTTAGGATTATTCCTTTTTTTCAGCTTTCTAATCACTAAATTATTCTGCTATGCAAATTACGGGAATGAAATATGGTATGCCCATATTAAAACTTTCGGGATTTCCTGTTCCTGAAATTCTTAATGCCAATGCCACGTTAGACGAAATTGACAATCTTATTAAAAAGCGCGGTAAGTGCGTGGTAAAACCGGTATTTTACGGCGGTGTTGGTAAAAAAGGCAAAGCCGGACTTGTAAAAATTGTAAGTACACCTGCCGAAGCCATGCAGGCCAAACACGACCTCTTTTTTGCCGAACACACTTTTCATAATCAACGGATACGGTCCAACGGCGTTACTTTTGAAGAGTTTATTCCTTCGGATTATGAAATTTATTTTAATCTGAATGTGTGTACCTCTTCGCGCCGGAACAGTTTTACCCTTACCCATCACGGGGGAGTTGATATTGAAGATCTGCCTCCCGATATGATTGTAAACAAATCGTTTAACAGTCTTACCGGACTAAAAGCTTATCATATTATCGATGCGCTGTCCGATTTGGAAGCCCCTTCGGAGATTATCAGCCCGTTGGTACAATTTCTCCCCAAGCTTTGGAATTTATATAACGATTTCGGGTTTACCACTTTGGAGCTGAATCCCATCAGAATGGAAAAAGTCGGTGAAAAATATGTGCCGGTAGCCTGCGATTTTAAAGCACAATTTGATCAGGATAATCCGCACTGGAAACGGTTGCAGCTTCCTCCTGAAATTTTCCATGCCAATCTTTCGGAATTTGAAGCCGAAATAAATCAACTGCGAACATATCAGGGGCAAAGCGATGTGGTGGTAATTAACCCCGAAGGAACCATCACGGGGTTTATGTTTGGCGGCGGAGCCAACAGCGCAGCCACCGAAGTGTTGTCGCAACATGCCACCATTTCAAGCGATTTCGGTGGCAATCCCCCGTACGAAAAAATGTACAGCATCGCCTCCATTGTGTACAAGTATTGGCTTAAACAATCGAAAGTTTTACTTGTTATAGGCGGAAAAGCAAACAATACCGACATTTTTGTAACCTATAAAGCCATGTTCGACGCATTGCGCGATTACATCACGGAAAACGGAAAACCCGATATTTATGTGGTTTCGGGAAGAGGCGGCCCAAACCTTATCAAAGGGTACACCTATGCCGCCAATATCCTTGATTCTTTGGAGATTCCTTATAAATTTTTTGGCTACGACAGCTCCATGACCGAAGTAATTCAATATGCCGTTGATGTGAATAATTACATTTTAGAAAAAAAATAACGGTTACCGCTTTGTTTTACCCATTTAAATACTAAAAGAGATGAACAAAACATATACAAATCCTTTTCCGTATTTTGTAGGCATACAAAACCTGCAGGAGGTTGCGCCCAAAGATGCACGCATTTGTGTAATGAATATTTTAGGTAACGAAAGCAAAAAGGTTACTCCTGTTTCGCACGCCTTTAGCGGAGGAAATGTGGTTGCCGGCGTTCAATACGGCCGGTCGGGTATGCTTGAAACACCGATCGGTAACATCCCGGTCTATCCCCGTCTTGCAGATGTTATGAAAAAACACCGGTTTGATACGGGAGTGATTTACTTGCCGCCGGGTGCTGTTTTTCATGCGGTTACCGAATTGTTACATTACAATAAAGAGCTAAAACGAATTGTTATTGTAACCGAAAAGTTGAGTGTAAAAGACCAGCTTGTCATTCGCGAAATATGCCAGTCGAACCGGGTGGATGTATTTGGTGCCAACTCGCTGGGAGTGGGCGATTCGTGGAATAAAGTGCGTATTGGCGGCGCTTTGGGCGGCGACAAACCGGAAGAGTCGCTGCTGAAAGGTTCCATCGCCATTCATAGTAATTCGGGAAATTTCGGAAATACCATTGCCTCCTATCTTAAAACATCGGGGTTCGGAACCACCACCATCATCAGTTCGGGAAAAGACAAAATTATACAATTCGGTTTGGCGGAGTTTTTAAATGCAGCTCAAAACGACAGACGTACCAAAGCCGTGGTTTTATATGTTGAGCCGGGCGGACGTTACGAACAGGAAGCGTTGAACATGATTAAAAACAAAACCTTTAAGTTCAACAAACCGATGATTGTTTGTGTAACCGGTCGATGGAAGTCGCAGCTTACACGTGCGGTTGGTCACGCAGGAGCCCTTGCAGGTGACGGCGATGATGCCGAATCGAAAGAGCGGTGGTTTGATGCCTATTTTAAAATGCAGGCTTTTGACCCCGAAAAACCCGAAAAGGTAAGCAGACGTGGAATTCGGGTTAGCTCTATTCAGCACATTCCCGCTGCCGTAAAAGCCGTATTTGATAAATTGGGCCGAAAGCATGATTTTGAGCCGATGGGCGATTTAAGCCTGAAACCCTGGATGGGAAATGATTTCGGGTTTAAACTTCCTCCTAAACTTAAGCTTGTAACCGTTGAGGCCATGGAGCCTTACAATAAGGAGATTGAAAAATTCAACAAAGAGCTTGGTGCCTCCTATTTGCGTCGTCGAATGCGCAACGCCTCGGGTGCATCGCGTATTGATGCCCAAACACAAATTGCCGAGTTACACGGAACACCGGTGGTTGATTTGGTAACCTATCCCTTCGAAAGCAACATTATCTTTGCGTTGATAAAGGAACATCCAAATCAGGAAGATTTACCCTTTGTTAATGCCTGTTTGAATTACCTGAGTTGCTCCGATGATATTTATTACGATGCCATCAGATTTGCCGAATTAAACGGAGCCACCCCAAACCAGGCATTAATGTCGGCGGTAAGCATGATGGGCAACCATGAGCAGTTCCGTATGGGTAACATGTATATAAAAGCCTTGCTAACCCTGTTAACCGATCTTGGCGTAAAAGATAAATATTCCGGTTTTGATTACAAAAAGGCATCTGAAATTGCCCGCAGGCTTATCCCGTCGGGGAAACATGCTCCGGGTACTTTTGGTAAATTGTTGATACGTGAGCTAAAGGAAAAGGTCAATAAAAGTAATATTGTTCGGTTTGCACTGGAATACCTTGAAAAAAACAGGGTTGAAGATTGCGATATGTTTTTGATATCGGTGATTCTTACCGATTTGTCTTTTCAGCCGCTGGCATTGAAAAAAATCAGCAGAAACACCGTTGAAAATCTTGTTGCCTATCTCGGAACAGAAGCCAGAATCACGGTTTTAGCCGGCATCGATCCGTTAAAAAATACGGTTTTGAAAAAAATACGGAGTCGCAGACCCGTTAAAATCCTCAAAACCTCATTTACCGAAACTGCATTTCAATCGGTATTTAATCGACCGCCACGAGGTACGGAATTAAAAGAGTTTCAGGCCTTGCTGGCATTAACGCTTACCAACGGAGTAGGAACCATCAGTGCTAAAGGAGCAAAAGAGAGCGTAAGTGCACGCAATAATATTTCAACGGCATTTGCAGGCTTTATGTCGAATACGGGACTGGCACACGGCGGAGCCGGTTTTGAAGCGGTTGACTTTTTACTGGACTCTTTTGCCAAAGTCAAATTTTCAGACCCGGGTAAAGTACCGGCTGCTTCAAAAATGAAACAGCTAAGCAACAAAATTGCCGTTCAATATCTTGAATATAAACAAAAAGCAAAGGCTTCGGGTAAAACAAGCTATAACCGTATTCCCTGTATAAACCATCCGGTATTTAAAGGAAAACCGGTAAACATCGACCCACGAGAGGATTATATTTATCACTACTTTAAACAGATAAAAATTGATAATGTTTTCTGGGAGTTTTATCACGAACTTGTAAAATCACTCTACGAAGTGGGTGTTTCCGCTAATGTTTACTGTGTAAATATTGATGCGGTAATTGCGGTAATCTCTTTAAAACTTATGTGGTTCGATTATAAAGATAACCGCATATCAAAAACCGATATGCAAAAAATCGGGTTTATCATTTTCCTTTTGGGGAGGATGGCCGGTGTTTCGGCTGAAATAGCCGATCATATGGATCGCGGACAGGACATGGATTGTCGAACTCCCGTAAGCGAAACGGTTTTTGTAGTATAAATTTTTATTGGTTCTTTTTGGTAAACCAGTTGTTTTTTTCCGTTAGCAACACAAAAACCACAAATATTACAATAAACAGGGTGTTGACACTCAGTTTAAGGTAAATATTTTCGAACGGCAGCATAGCGGCACCAAAATAAATGATCAAAGAAACAAGCGAATAGATAAGGATTTTAGGAACGTTATAGGGCACAGGAAAAATTTTTCTGCCCCAGAAAAACGAAACAATCATCATGGTTAAGTAACAGGCAAAATTGGCCCATGCAGCTCCTATGTACCCGTATTCCGGAATAAAGATGATATTTAAGATAATGGTTATTGCCGCTCCTAAAATGGCTATCAGCGCACCGTAAAGGGTTTTGTTTGTAAGTTTATACCAAACCGAGAGGTTGTAAAATATGCCAAGGAACATTTTAGCAGCCAAAATTATTGGTACGATTATAAGCCCTTCCCTGAACTTGGGGCCCACAAAGTATTTAAAGATATCAATGTTTAATGTTACTCCGAGGAATATCAACCATGTAAAAGCAACAAACCAGTTCATCACCCTTGCATAAATCAATTTTGAATCTTTGTTTTTTTCTTCGGCAAAAAAGAAAGGCTCAAAAGCATACCGGAACATTTGAATAAATAACATCATTAATACCGCCAGTTTGTAATTTGCCCCGTAAATGCCGAGCTGACTTTCGGCGGTTGCCGGATCGGGCAATAAATGTCGCATTAAAAGTTTATCGGCTACTTCGTTAATCATACCCGCAAGCCCTATTACCAAAACGGGAAGACTGTAATTGAGTAACTTTTTCAATAAGGCGGAATCAAAATTAAAATCAAACGATTTAAAAACAGGAATAATCATGATTAAAGTTGCCAGCGAAGCAATTACATTGGCAACAAATACCAACCCCACATTGGTGGTAAGATAATAGGGAAAATAATGAACGGTTTCGGGTGCCAGTATTTTTGGAAAAACAACAAGTAAAAGAATGTTAATGGAAATATTGATAATAACACCGGCAATTCGTATTGAAGAAAATATTTTTGCTTTACGGTGAAACCTGAGCCACGCAAAAGGCAATGCCGTAACGGCATCCATCGAAACAATAAATACCAGCATCATAATGTACTCGGGATGATCGGCATACCCCATCCGTGCCGAAACAGGTTTCAAAAATATGGCAACCAGAACAATAAATATCATTGATATGAAAATGATAAACTGTACGCCCGTATTAAAAACCTTTTGCGGATCGTTATGGCTGTTGGCATAACGGAAATATGCCGTTTCGAGCCCGAAAGTTAAAAACACCACAAGTATTGCAACATAAGAATACAACTCCGTAATTTGTCCATACTCCTCCTGGTTAAACACCATATAGGTGTAAAAAGGAACAAGTAAATAATTTAACAGCCTGGGAATGATGGTTCCAAGTCCATAAATGGCTGTTTCGCCGGCAAGACGTTTTAACGGATTATTTGTCATAGCTTGGCAAAAGTATCAATAAGCATCAGAAAAACGGATTTAACAAAAATTTATTATTTAATACCGGGCAACCGAATCAAAAATTCGGTACCACGGTTTTTTTCCGAGCGAAAACTGATTTCACCACCCATTTCGTTTATGATGTTTTTTACAATGGCAAGGCCTAATCCGGTACCTCCGCTCTTAGTGGTAAAATAGGGCTGGAAAATACTCTCTTTCATCTCTTCCGGAATACCTTTTCCCGAATCAATTATTTTGATAACAAAATGGCCCTCGTAACCGGTTACCGAAATTGATACCTTTCCTCCCTGCGGGCCCAATGACTGGACTGCATTTTTAATAAGGTTATTAAAAACGCGTAAAAGTTCGCTTTGCCGTCCCAAAACCGGTGCCTCTTTTAAATCGGTGTTAAAAACAATATTTACATTATCGTGGTTATGATACAAGTCGATAGCCGAGCTGATCAGTTTGATAATATCGATGTTTGATTTCCCGGAAGCACTTCTGCTTGCCAAATCGAAAAAGGTTGATGCCACTTCGTTTAGAGCGTCAATTTGATCAATCAGCGAAGCTGATAATGTTTTCCATTTTTCATCAAACTTGTTTTGAGGTTCAGTATATATTTTCTGAAGATATTGAATATTCAGTTTCATGGGAGTTAGCGGGTTTCGTATTTCGTGAGCTACCTGTTGCGCTATTTCGCGCCATGCGGTTTCGCGTTCCGAACGCTTTAGCAGTTTTGCACTCTCCTCAATTTTTTCAACCATTTTGTTGTATTCGGCAATCAAAAGGCCAATTTCGTCGTTATTTTTCCAAACCAAAGGCTCATTCTTTTTATCAATGTTAATTTCCGAAAGGCTTTGTTTTAGCATGGCCAGCGGACGGGTTAAAATTCTGGAAATAACAAGCGCCAGTAACGTTCCGATTATTCCTATGATAACGAAAATGTTAAGATAATTGTACAACATTGGAAGAAACGATTTTTTAACTTCCGTTTCGCGGGCAAAATAGGGCAAATTCAAAATAGCAGCCGGTGTAACGGCATCAAAATTTAAAGGAACATAAGCCGAAAAATACGAAAGCGTGCCTGTTTTTTCCTCCGTAATAAAAAACAGTTTTTTGTTAATCATTATCTGCTGATAACTTTCCGGATTAATCAGTCCCGATAACAAACCGGTTTCAAAAACTTTTGGCCGCGAGGTGGCTTTTAAAATCCCCGAATTTTTATAAATATTGATGTCGGTAAAGAAAACCATCGATAATTTTTGAAGCTGTTCGCTCAAATAAAGCTCTTCCATATCGGTGGTAAAGCTCTCTTTTGAAAATTTATCCTGAAGTTCCACAAGTACCGATTTGGTTTTTTCATTAAGCTGGTTGATGATAAATGTTTTTCTGATATCGTTAAAATAATAGATGGTAATTACCGACATTAAAACAAATAACAACAAAAGAGTACTAATGATAAAAAGCTGTAAACGTGCCCTAAACGAATACCGTAACATATCGGATTGCTTACCCCCAACGCTTATAAACCAAATCAAAACCGCCAAAACCGAAAAGAGTAAAAACATAAACGAAAAAGTGGACAGCTGACCTGATAAACTACGAACAGGCCTGCTAACCACCAGAACATCATTTCCGTTAACACGAATTTTGTAATGTAAATATTTATTCAAATAGTAAAAACGGTTATTGGGATATTGCTGCATAAAGGAATAGCTGCTGTGATAATCATATTCACCAAGCTTGTAAACCAATACGTTTTGATGAAATTTTGCAATGGAATATCCCGAAAGGTCGATTTGATTGTTTTTATCGACAAGCAGTACCGGATATCCCGGACCGGTTGGAACAATTGATGAAAACATCTCAATATATAGAGTTGTATGTCCGGTAGTATCGTTTTTTAAATTGAGATTACCGAGATAATAACGGTTTTCGCCAACTTCTTTCATCAAACGTAACGAAGTATCAATGGTAAGTAATGAAGACTCATCGGTTAAGAAATTAAAATACTCTTTACAATTTACACGGTTTCCTTCCGGTTGAATTTCAAGCGTATCACCCTCATTACAAACGGTTAACTGTATGTCGTAGTTTTTAAAAGATTTATCTAAATAATTTAAATAGAGATAATTTAGTAAACTGTCATCAGGATAATTGCTATTAACCATATTATTGAAGGTAATATCATTCATCAAATCGTTTCGTAAAATGTAAAATTTACCTTCAAGAAAATAGTCGCGGTTGGTTTTTAAATATTTTACCGTTTCTGTT
>CAYNVN010000027.1:0-2732 GCA_964400655.1 uncultured Lentimicrobiaceae bacterium | reverse complement strand
CATAAAACTTTTTGAGTTTTACAACACAGCGGATTGTTAAAATTACAACCTGATATTTACGAAAAGATATTCTCCCCCTGCTTTATCCTATGTTATGGACACACGGCCTGCAAACATACCGTCATTTCTCCTGAAGACCAGCCTGCCCTTTAGGAAAAAGGGAGTTCGGTCGTTCATAGTAGGGGATTCTTCCTCCCTACGGTCGTCAGAATGACGAAAAAAACACGGTTGTCGGAATGAAGTATGAATAACAATCACCGGAGCAGCGATAGCTCTTAAAAACTTAAATATTTTTATTAATCACCAAAGCAAGGTAATCGTTTTCAAGCTGAAGATATCCGTATTCATAACAGAAGTAGTAGATTTTACCCTCTTTGGTTTTATAAATGTTGGTAAAATATTTAAAATCAAAACCGGCTCTTTCCAGTAATTTTCTTTTAACCCTGGCTTTACCGTTGGGATTTAACGCTTTTAAAATCCTCCTGTTTTTTCTTAACGTACGATTTATGGCGGTCATTATTGAGTTTTCATCTTTGTTTATCCTGTTGTTGTAGTTGTTTCGACATTGATCGTTACAAAACTTTTTATCAATACGGCCCATTAACCTGGTACCACATTCAAGACAATAACGTTCCATAATTACTTGATTTCCCGTAAAAGTATAAAAAATAATAATTGAACACCTCAAAAAATAAAATATGCAGAAAGTTAAATGTGTTTGTTTATGATTATCGAACCCGGGCCAATTAAACCCTTAAAAGTAATAACGAAGAAGAGTAATTATTTTACATTAAACTCCAACAACTTTTCATCTTCGATAAAGGCTTCAAAATGATCGTTTATTTTAACGGAGCCCACCCCTTTGGGAGTTCCCGTAAAAATAAGATCGCCCGTTCGCAGGGTAACAAAGCGCGAAACGTACGCAATGATTCGATCGAAGGTAAAGATCATATCCTTTGAGTTTCCCTGCTGCTTTAACTCACCGTTTATTTTAAGAGAGAAATGAATATTATCCATTGCACCGAACTGCTCTTTCGGCAGAAACCTTCCCAGGGGAGCCGACTGATCGAAGGCTTTGGCAATTTCCCACGGAAGGCCTTTCTTTTTTGCTTCCGCCTGAAGGTCGCGGGCGGTAAAGTCGATACCAATACCAATTTCATTATAATACTTATGGGCAAAACGCTCTTCAATATGTTTTCCGTTACGGTTAATCTTAATCACCAGTTCGGTTTCGTAATGCACATCACGGGAAAAGTCGGGATAAAAAAACGGATTATGTTTTAACAGCAGAGCCGTATCGGGTTTCATAAAAAACACCGGCTTTTCGGGAACCGGATTGTTAAGCTCTTTGGCATGGTCGATGTAATTACGTCCGATACAAATTATTTTCATAAGGCTGTTGTATTGGTAATGAATTTCTTACGTTTACCGATTAGTGTAATCTCTTTTCCCGAAAATACGGGTTCCTATTCTTACAATGGTGCTGCCTTCTTCAATGGCAATCTGATAATCGCCCGACATTCCCATGGAAATCTCTTTAAAAGCCGTATCGCCGGAAAAATAGTTCTCTTTTAACCGGTCAAAATATTCACGCAACCGTTTAAATTCAGCTCTTATTTGTTTTTGGTCATCGGTATAGGTTGCCATTCCCATAACACCGGCAAACCTGACATTTTTAAATTCACCTCCCGACTTTATAATATCTTCCGCTTCTGTATAATTCAAACCGAATTTGGTTTCCTCCGAAGCAATATGAAACTGAAGCAAACAGTCGATAACCCGATTGTTTTTTTCCGCCTGTTTATTGATCTCTTTCAAAACTTTAAGGCTGTCAACCGAGTGAATCAGACTAACAAACGGAGCTATGTATTTTACTTTGTTGGTTTGCATATGCCCGATAAAATGCCACTCAATATCTTTGGGAAGCTCATTAAACTTCATGGCCATCTCCTGTGCCTTGTTTTCGCCAAAAATGCGCTGCCCGGCATGGTAAGCATCCCTGATTATTTCAACCGGTTTGGTCTTTGAAACAGCAACCAGTTTTACATGTTGCGGAATTTCATGTTTTAACAACTCAAGGTTTTCTTTAATACTCATTACCGTTATTTTTTGCAAAAGTAACAAAAGCTAAAAGTAATGTCAGGTTCCGGAATGTTTAAAAAGTTAACAAATCTATTTTTTATGTTAATTTGCATAAAAACATCCCTATGACCCGGAAAGAACGTTTTGAAAAAGTAATTGAGTATTTTAAGAAAAATATGCCGGTAGCGGAAACCGAACTGGACTACCGAAGCCCTTACGAACTGATTGTTGCCGTAATTCTTTCGGCCCAGTGTACCGATAAAAGGGTAAACATTATTACCAAAGACTTTTTTATTCAGTTTCCCGATTTAAAAAGTCTGGCAAGGGCCGATGTTGCCGATATTTTTGAAATGATAAAAAGCTGTTCGTACCCCAACAATAAAGCAAAGCATCTTTCGGGAATGGCCAAAATGTTGCTGGAATCGTTTGACGGCAAAATACCTTCGGATATTGACCAATTGCAAAAACTTCCGGGTGTCGGCCGTAAAACAGCCAACGTTATAGCCTCGGTAATTTATAACAAGCCTGCCATGGCGGTGGATACGCATGTTTTCAGGGTTGCTGCCCGCATAGGCTTATCGCACCATGCCAAAACACCTCTTGAAACGGAAAAACAACTGGTAAAATATTTCCCGGAATCGTTGATACCC
>CAYNVN010000026.1:0-6300 GCA_964400655.1 uncultured Lentimicrobiaceae bacterium | reverse complement strand
TTTCGAGGGAGGCACGACCGAGAAATCCCCTGCTATAATCGACTGAACTCTCTTTTTAGAGGCAGGCTGCTACTCAGGAGATTCCCGCCCGTACCGAACGGTACGCTCGGGCGGGCCTCGTCGCTCCCCGAAAGCTTTCGGGTTCGCTTCCCTCGGAATGACGGTGGGCGACGCGGGAGGGGTAATAAGCAACCAGCAACGAGCACCAAGCAACCAGCAACCAGCAACCAGATATAAACCTCAAAACCTAATGCAGCTTCCCCCGTTTAATCAGGTAGGATATTAAGATGTTTTCGAGCCCTTTGTTGATGTCGGCTTCGATGTAGTCTATACGATAACGTTCGCAGCGCTCTTTCAGCTCTTTTTTTACGGAGGCAAATTGTTTTTTATATTGTTCCCTTACTTCAACGGGGTTGAGCTTAACCACTTCTCCCGTTTCCATATCCACAAACCTGTAAGGACGGTCATCCATATCAAGATTCTCTTCCAGTTTTTTATCGGTAACATGGAACAGTACCACTTCGTGTTCGTAATGTCTGAAATGTTGTAATGCGGGAAACATTTCGTCGAGCCTGTCGATATGATCCATCATATCGCTGAAAATAATTACCAGCGAGCGTTTATGGATAAGTTCGGCAATGGTGTGCAGCGAGCTGGCAACATTAGTGGATTTTTTTTCGTTTGCTTTGTCAACGGGAAGCAGTTTTTCCAATTCGGAATACAAAAATTTTTGATGGGTGAGATTTGAGCGTACATGCGTATGCAGTTTTACTTCGTCCGAAAACAGGCTAAGTCCTACGGCATCGCGTTGTTTACTCATTAAATTGATGAGTGCGGCAGCGGCATAAATGGAGAAAGTGATTTTGTTGGGGTTGTCGATGGTTGTTTTATCCCTGACGGGGAAATACATGGAGGAGGAGTTGTCGATGATGATCCGGCACCTTAGATTGGTCTCTTCTTCAAAGCGTTTTACAAAGAGTTTGTCGGTACGGGCAAATAATTTCCAGTCGATAAACCGGGTTGTTTCGCCCGGGTTATACAGGCGATGCTCGGCAAACTCAACCGAAAACCCGTGAAACGGACTTTTATGAAGCCCCGTAATAAAACCTTCAACCACCTGCCGTGCAAGAAACTCTAACGAGTTAAATTGTTGTAATCTGTCTCTGTCGATGGATGGTTTCATAGTTAAAAAATAAAAGGCTGTTAAAGATAACAGCCTTTTTTAAATTTTTGGTATGTGCTAAGGAAAATTAAAACAATTTTTCCAGTTTTTCAACGAGCACCTGTTTCGGAACTGCACCTACCTGCTTGTCAACAACCTCGCCTCCCTTGAAAAACAAAATGGTGGGGATGTTGCGGATACCATATTTGCGGGCGGTTTCGGGATTGTGGTCAACGTCCAGTTTACCCACCAGTACTTTGTCGCTAAACTCTTCGCCTATTTCCTGAACAATGGGGCCTACCATACGGCAGGGGCCACACCAAACTGCCCAAAAGTCAACAATTACAGGTTTGTCGGAACTTAATACAAGCGCTTGAAAATTAGCATCTGTGAATTCTAAAGCCATAATATTTTGTTTTTTCTGATTCGTTAATAGTGCGCAAAGATAAAGAAAGAATTTTTAGAATGACTATCACCTGTTAAAAAGATTGAGTAATGTTTACCTGTTAAACAGATAGTATGTGAAAAGTGATTGACATTTTTAATCAACCTGTTGCCAATATTCTGGTTACGGGTAATTTTGCGGTACCTGCATCTTAAGGCTCATCTAATCCGGCAGTTCAGGTACAGGCTCCGCCTATTTTAATTCGTAGCTGATATTCAATCTTTCCAGCTCGTTGATAAATCCGTTTGGTTCAACACGTGCCGTTGTCGATTTAAGCCTGATGGAGCGTTTCTCTTCGGGGTCCCACAGCTGGAATTCAAGAGGGATTTTTCCACTTGTTTTTCTTACGGCCTCTATCAGGTTTTCGGTAAAGCCGTTTACAACCTCCGCGGCACTTATTTTAACAACAATGGCGTGAGCTTTTTTCTCCATCACATCTTCCAACAGGGTGATATCCTTAACCTGTACCTGCAAATTGTCTTCATCGTTATATCTGCCTTCCACTTTTGCGGTGATGTATAGGATGGCTCCTTCAAAAATCAGATGTTTAACTTTTAAATATTGTTCCGAAAAGGTCATCAAACGGATGTTTCCCGTAAAATCTTCAATATTAAATATTCCGAATGCGGAACCTTTTTTTGTTTGTCGTTCGGTGGCTTCCACCACCATGCCGGCAAAGGTTACGGTTTTGTCTTTAAACTTCTTCAGATTGTTTTTCAGTGTATTTATCTGAACCGAACAAAACCGTTTCATGGTTATCTCGAAATCATCCAGCGGGTGCCCCGAAATATAAAAACCGGTAACCTCTTTTTCGCTTTTTAAAATAACGGCCTTGCTCCATGGTTTACAGTCGGGGATTTCGGGGTCTTTTATGGAGAAAGCGTCATCCATATCGCCAAACAGTGATGCCTGCATGGAGTTTTCACGCTCCTTAACACCGGCGCTGTGTTTTAGCACTTTTTCCAAAAAGGTGGTGTCGTCCTGATTTTCACGATAAAAGTATTGTGCGCGGTGTGTTCCTTCAAACGAATCAAATGCGCCGGCCATGGCCAGTGCCTCAAAGCTTCGTTTGTTTACCGATTTTAAATTGACCCTTTTGGCAAAATCGAAAATATTTTTAAACGGACCGCCGGCTTCGCGCTCACGGATAATATCCTCCACCGCCGATGCGCCAACCCCTTTAATGGCTGCCAGTCCAAACCGAATCACTCCCTCTTTGTTAACGGTAAAGGTGTGGGCACTCTCGTTAATGTCGGGACCGAGAATAGGGATGCCCATTCGTTTGGTCTCTTTTATAAAAAAGGTAATCTTATCGATGTTGTTCAGGTTACGGCTCAACACAGCGGCCATGAACTCGGCAGGATAGTGTGCTTTAAGATAAGCAGTTTGATACGATACGTATGAGTAACAGGTGGCGTGCGATTTGTTAAAAGCGTATTTGGCAAACTCTTCCCAGTCGTGCCATACTTTTTCAACTTTGTCAAGAGGCAGGCCGTTTTTTTCGCAGCCTTTGAGGAACTCCACTTTTAGCTTGTTCATCTCCTCAATTTTCTTTTTACCCATGGCTTTACGCAATGAGTCGGACTGGCCGCGGGTAAATCCTGCCATTTTTCTTGAAAGCAACATCACCTGCTCCTGATAAACCGTAATGCCGTAGGTTTCTTTTAATATCTCTTCCATTACGGGCAGGTCGTAAGTTATTTTCTTACGGCCGTGTTTACGGTCGATAAAATCGGGAATATACTGCATAGGCCCCGGCCGGTAAAGGGCATTCATGGCGATGAGGTCCTCAAAGCGGGAGGGTTTCAGCTCTTTCAGGTGTTTTTTCATTCCGTCCGATTCAAACTGGAACAGGGCGGTGGTTTCGCCACGGCTGTATAACTCGTAAGTCTCTTTGTCGTCAAGCGGGATGGTGCTGATATCAATATCAATTCCTTTGGAACGTTTGATGTTGTCAACCGTTTCCTTAATGATGGACAGGGTTTTAAGTCCGAGGAAGTCCATTTTTAACAGTCCGATGGATTCGATGAATTTACCGTCGAACTGGGTTGCAACTTCCAAAACCGAATCTTTAACCGTTGAAACGGGTACATAATGTTCCAGATCGTCGCGGGCGATGATGATACCGCAGGCGTGTGTTCCGGTATTTCTGACCGACCCTTCCAGCGTCATGGCATTTTTTAACACCGACCTGATTTCCGGCTCACCCTCTTTAAGCTGTTTTTTGAGTTCGGGAACTTCGTCGATGGCTTTTTGTAACGAAATTCCCGGGGTGTCGGGTACCAGTTTGGCCAGTTTGTCGGCTTCGCTCAGCGGCAGTTTTTGAACACGGGCCACATCGCGAATGGCCATTTTGGCTGCCATGGTTCCAAAGGTAATAAGGTGTGCCACCCGTTTTGCACCGTATTTTTTAGAAACCCATTCCAGTATTTTTTCACGGCCGTCATCATCAAAGTCGATGTCGATATCGGGCATGGAAATACGGTCGGGATTTAGGAATCGTTCAAACAGAAGATCGTACTTTATGGGGTCTATTTCGGTAATTCGCAGGCAGTAAGCCACCACCGATCCGGCAGCGCTACCTCGTCCGGGGCCTACAATCACACCCATTTCGCGGGCGGCTTTTAAAAAATCCCAAACAATTAAAAAGTAATCGGGGAACCCCATTTTCTTTATGGTTTCCAGCTCAAAGTCGATTCTTTCCATAATCTCAGGCGACACATCCCCATAGCGCATTTTAGCTCCTTCGTAGGCTATATGTTTCAGGTATTCATCGGCATCTTTAAAGGGCTCCGGAATTTCAAAAACAGGCATAATGGGTTTGTGGTTTAGCTCAAACACCTCCACTTTATCCACAATTTCGTTTGTGTTGATGATGGCTTCGGGGATGTCGGCAAACAGCCTTTTCATCTCCGCCTGTGTTTTAAACCACTCCTGACGTGTGTAACGCATCCGGTTCGGGTCGTCAACATCTTTGGCCGTTCCGATACATATCAGCCGGTCGTGGGCATCGGCATCCTCTTTGTCGATAAAGTGTGCGTCGTTGGTAGCCACCACTTTAAGATTGTGCTTTCGGGCTAACTCAATCAGTACATTGTTAACGTACAGTTGGTCTTCGTAAACTTTCCGGTCCATTTCGGGGTCGCCCGACGGATGTTTTTGAAGTTCAAGATACAAATCGTCGCCAAAAATTTCTTTGTATTCAAGCAGCGCCTCTTCGCCTTTTTCCTTTCCTTCGTGAACAATTTTATCGGGTACTTCACCACCGAGGCAGGCTGTTAAAGCAATTAGCCCTTCGCTGTATTTTTTAAGCAGCGCTTTGTCAATTCTCGGTTTATAGTAAAAACCTTCTGTCCAGGCAACCGAAATCAGTTTCATCAGGTTTTCATACCCTTTTCGGTTTTTGGCCAGCAAAACGAGGTGCCATCCCGACTTATCCGTTTTGGGATTGTCTTTGTCATGCAAAGTGCGGCGGGCTACATAAGTTTCGCAACCCAAAATGGGTTTGATACCCTCTTTGGTACACACTTCGTGAAACTTTTTTACCCCGAACATGCTTCCGTGGTCGGTAATGGCAACCGCTTTCATGCCGTCTTTTTTGGCTTTGGTAATAAGACCGGGAATATCGGATAAGCCGTCCAATACCGAAAACTGGGTGTGATTATGCAGGTGGGTAAAAGCAACGCCGTCAAGATTCACGGTTGAAACACTTTGCTCTTTTGTATCGGTTTCCGTTTTTTCGTGGTATGCCTCCACATCAAGCCCGATGGGTTCAACAGGTTTGTCGTGAAGTTTTTGAAACTCCTCAACAACCGACGGGTCAACTTTAAGGTGTTGTGCCCCTATTATCCCAAGGCGGATTAATTCCAGAAAACAGCGGGCAGTTGCCTGAACGTCGGCAGAGGCGTTGTGGGCGGCATCAAAATCTTCATTAAAAAGTTTTTTGTGCAGCTCGCCAAGGGTGGGCCATTTGTATTTGCCGCCTCTTCCGCCGGGCAGTGCACAATAGTCGGTTGACAAATCTTTGGTGTCAACCACATTAAGGGAATGCAGTTTGGTGCTGATGCCTTTTCGTAAAAATTCCGACCCGGTAACATTTATGTCGAATTCAATATTATGGCCTGCAACGGTTTGAACACCCGAAAGTGCCCTGTTAAAGATGTTGAGTACCTCTTCCAAAGGCTTTCCTTCAGTCAGCGCCCTTTCGGTAGAAATTCCGTGAACCTTTTCGGCTCCTCTCGGTATTTCAAATCCTTCGGGTTTTATGATGTGGTTTTGAACATCCACAAGTTCGCCTTTATGGTTATGAACCTGCCAGGCAAGCTGGATAACCCGCGGCCAGTTGTCAAAATCGGTTAACGGTGCATTATAATCGCGGGGAAGTCCTGTGGTTTCGGTATCAAAAATAAGAAACATAATTTATCAATATAATTATCTAAAAAGCTGATTTAATGTATTGTGGATATTTGTGCCGTCCATGGCAAAGTTATGTAATCGGAATCTAAAAACCGGGTACTGTTCATAACTTTTGGAAAGAAGTTTTTAACAGGAAGAAGCGGTTGATTTGTCGGCTTGTTTGAAGATAATTTTAATTATTTTAGCCTCCTTAAAAATAAAACATTATGGGAATGACGATTATTGAAAAAATTATAGCTGAACACTCGGGAAACGCAACCGTTAAACCGGGTGATAT
>CAYNVN010000025.1:0-3434 GCA_964400655.1 uncultured Lentimicrobiaceae bacterium | reverse complement strand
ACGTTTTTGCAAAAAATTAAAAGTTACTGCTAATAATTACGCGGCAAAAATAATACTTTTTTATTATAAAAGATAAAAATATCTTTTTTTCTTTTATATATTGTTTATGAACCTTTCGTCTGCTGAAAAATCCTTTTCGTTAAATGTTATTTACGACTTTAAATCCGTAAAGCCCGCACACCCCGCCGTCACTCTTCGACTTCGCTCAGAGTGACATCCCCATGTTCGTACTGACATTACTATTGCTCCTTAGTAATTCGCCCCTGTGTCATCCTGAGCGGAGTCGAAGAGTGACATCTCCGTGCATCCTTACCTCTTCCGCACACCCCACCCCAATAAGACCCCTTAACACTCCGGATTGATTTTAAAATCCTATTTTTGTTCAAAATCAAACACCATGCTTGTTATTTTGTCGCCAACCAAAACCCTTGATATGTCTGTTAATCCGGCAACAGACGAATATACAATTCCTGATTTCTTATCAAAAAGTCAAAAGCTGATCGGGGAGTTGCAAACAAAATCGATTGACGATTTAACTGCCTTGATGAACATTAGCCCCAAACTGGCTCAGCTGAACTTTGAACGATTTCAGCAATGGCAGTTACCGTTTACGCCTGACAATGCAAAACAGGCACTGTTTGCTTTCAAAGGTGAGGTTTTTAACGGGCTGGAAGCCGGTAGCTTCGGTGAAAACGATTTGCAATTTGCACAAAATCACCTTGTAATTCTTAGCGGGTTGTACGGAACCCTGCGTCCGCTCGACTTAATTCAGCCTTACCGGCTGGAGATGGGGACGAAATCATCGTTTGCAGGAAGTAAAAATCTTTATGAATACTGGAAAGAAACCATCACCCGGAGTTTAAAAAAAGCGTTAAAAAGTCAGGGAGACAATGTGCTGGTTAACCTTGCATCCAACGAGTATTTTAAAAGCATTGATACAAAGAAGCTGAGTGCCCGTATCGTTACGCCTGAATTTAAGGAGAATAAAAACGGGGTTTATAAAGTGGTTACGATTTATGCAAAAAAAGCCAGGGGTATGATGACACGGTTTATCATTAAAAACCGGTTGTCCGATCCGGAACAGCTTAAGTTGTTTGATGAGGATGGTTATTTTTTTAACGATAGGTTGACGACCCACCGGGATAACCCCGTTTTTACAAGGAATTAATCGGGCAACCCTGCTTTACCGGATTATAGACAGGTATTTACGAATAATAAATATTCATAAACGGTTATCCTTTTGACCGGGATAATTGGCATAATTGCCTCTATATTTGTTTATGCGATTTAATGCCGTTATTGATTTTTATACTGCTTCCCGGTCTGGGTTAACGGATTTAAAATAAACGCGGGATTTCTTCACGAACAATTAACAAGGTATTAATTTTAATAATTCAGGTCATGAAAAGTTTACCCGCTCCATTAAAAAAATCGTTCCTTCTGATAACGGTATTGTTTTTATTTCAAAGTACAGTAATTTCGCAACAGCAGCACGATTCTAAGTATAAGTTTAGCATCAATGTGCCGTCGGACTGGAGCTCGTCGTCGCATAAAGACGGTACCGATAAGGTTTACGATTATTACAGTCCCGATCAAAATGCAGCCATCCAACTGAGGGTTTTTGAGGCCGACAGCAGGGTTACAACCGCGTTACTTGCACAAACCTATGAGCAAAACATGCTTCCTGACGGGTATAAAAAAATTAGCCTTTCCAACCATGTTTCGTCAAATGGTATTCCGGGTAAACTGGGTATTTACGAAGTGAATTACAACGGAAATACGGTTACCCTTGCCTCCTTTTACACGGTTCAGCATAACATTGGGTATGTGCTTACGGCAATTATCCCCAATGCCATGGTTCAACAGGTTGGAAGTGAGGTTAAAGCGGTTACACAATCCTTTAGGATTGACGGTTTCAAAGCTCCGACCTCATCAGACAATACGAGTACGACCTCTCCGGCAAAGCAAGCTACATTTACCACACTTGTTTTGGATGATGCTGCAGTGGAGTTCGATATCCCCGATGATTTTAAGATATCGGATAAAAAAGCGGGACAATCCATTTGGACAAATAGCGAAGGAAAGGTTAAACTGGTTGTTCAAACCATCTATAAAAATACCGGTAAAACCGTTGATTCGGAGGTTGGCGGGATCAGGAAGCAGGTAGCCGGAGCCAACGGAACCATGCATAAAGTTGAATCTGCCCGGATTGACAACATGTCTGCCAAAATAATTGCCTACGAAGCACAGGGATATTACTTTAATTATGTTTATGCCGACGGACCGGTTTACCTGCTTGCAATAGGTTATCTATCTCCTGCTTCTGATAAATACACTAATAATTTTTATTTTAACCGCTTACGTACCTCATTAAAAAAGGTGCAACAACATTCCGGCAGTACAGCCTCAACATCAAGTGGAAACCATCCTGCCGGTGTTGTGGGAACGTTTCACTTTACAGGCCGTTCTGATAATAAGAAGATGTTTAATTACTGGACCATAACGCTTAATTCTGATGGTACTTTTGTTGACCGGCATCAACTGAAAAACGATACATATGTTAGTGAGAATAAAGGAACCTGGGAAGTTAGCGACGGTGATCTGCTTACCCTTACAATTCCGTCAAATTATGGAAATGACAGTAAAACGGAATTCTCTATCGGAGGAGGAGGGACCACGCTTGTGCAAGTTTTATATGGCGGCCGATTGAAATTTTATTTTAAAAAATAATCAGGAGTAATTTTTTAACCTTTAAAAGTTAGGAGTTATGAAAATCAAACAATCAATTTTATTGATGGGACTGTTTTTAACAGCCATTTCATTTATGAGTTCAACCTGTAATACGGAAGACGATAATCCGCCTGATCCGGGATGCAGCGGATATGCTCAAATGACGGTTACAGGGTACATCAATAACACATTTTGTTTTGATGATAACCTGCAGTTTTCTTACGAAGCGGAAAATCAGCTGGTTGTTTTTTCAGCCATTGTTACCATTAATGATGCTATCTATTCATGTGGTATAACCATTAATGATTTTACGGGAGAAAAAAGCTACGCCTGCGGACTTGACAAACCCGGATATATCGAATTGGTCAAACATGGCAATGACAATGAGTATTACAAATCGCAATCGGGTACCGTAAACGTTACTAAAATTGATGATACCCATTTTGAAGCTACTTTCAACGTGGAAGCCAAAGGATACTATAACAACAAGTCCGTTACTTTGCAAGGCTGGGCAAAAAAATAAACCGGAATTACAGGGGAGGGGAGTGCCGCTCCCCTGTGTATGTAAAGCACATTACTTACAGGCAACAATTGGCAAACTTACAGATATCATTGCCTAATATTAAAACCATCCGAATTTAAAGGAGATGGAGGCGTTAAAGCTGTCCAGTGCTGTGGTGCTGATGGTTTTGCTATGTTCATGA
>CAYNVN010000024.1:0-9483 GCA_964400655.1 uncultured Lentimicrobiaceae bacterium | reverse complement strand
AACGTTATCTGGTTGAAAAACATTTTAAAACTCCTGTTATCCTTACCGACTATCCTAAGGAGATTAAGGCTTTTTATATGAAGCAAAATAACGATGGTAAAACCGTTCGGGCCATGGATGTACTGTTTCCTCAAATTGGTGAAATTATTGGGGGGTCGCAACGTGAAGAGGATTACGATAAACTCTATGCCCGTATGATGGAGATGAATATTCCGGAAGAGTCGATGTGGTGGTATTTGGAAACCAGAAAATTCGGATCGGTACCGCATGCCGGTTTCGGACTGGGTTTTGAAAGGTTAATCCTTTTCCTTACGGGAATGGGTAACATCAGAGATGTAATCCCTTTCCCGCGTACACCTCAAAACCTTGAATTTTAAAATCAAAAATTAGGAGCTCATCGGAAAAATTACGGATGAGCTTCTTTTTTTTACAACCCGATTTTGACAAACCGCATCAACATACAAATGGCCCCTTTTCAGGGAATAACCGACTTGGTATTCAGGGAGCTTTATACACGGCATTTTCAGGGAGTTGACAAATTGTTCACCCCGTTCTTTACCGGTATTTACAAACGCAACCTGAACGGCCCGCGAAACAAAGAGCTTTTACACACATCGGAAAACGGTGTTCCGGTCGTACCCCAGATTTTAAGTAAAGATGCCGATGAAATTTTACGGTTTGCCGAAATTTGTAAGGAGCTTGGTTTTACCGAAATAAACTGGAATCTGGGATGCCCCTATCCACGGGTTGCCAACAAAAAGCGCGGATCGGGGATGCTTCCTTATCCACAGGAAATTTACCGGATTTTGCAAAAAATAATGCCGGAAATGCCCGTCGGGTTTTCCGTTAAAATGCGGCTCGGATATATCAGCCCAAAAGAAATTTTTGAAATCATTCCTGTTTTAAACAGCTTTCCCGTTAAAGAGGTCACCATACACGCGCGTATCGGAAAACAACTTTATAAAGGGAAAACCGATAAGGATACTTTTGGTAAAGCCTTAAAACTAAGCAAACACCCCCTTGGTTACAATGGAGACATCTTTACCAAAACCGATTTTGATGAACTTAATCAACGCTTCCCTTTGCTTGATTTTATCATGCTGGGACGGGGATTGCTGGCAGATCCCTTTTTACCCGCCTATATAAAGCAACTGGAAACACCTCCCTCAATTGAACAAAAAGAAAAAATAATCCGTTTTATTAACGACCTTTATTACCATCGCCGCAAACAGCACAACAACGGACTACAAACACTTGGCAACATGAAAGAGTATTGGTGGTACTTATCACACTCGTTCGACAATCCTCATAAAGTATTCAGCCTGATTAAAAAGAAAAAAACGTTTGAAGATTACGAAGATGCGGTAAACAGGATTTTCAGCAATTTTCAATGGGTGGGGCAGCAGGCAGCCCTGTTCGGAAATGAACCAAATATATAACAATGAAAATGCTTACATTTGCTGCCAATTAAAAGGTATGAGGATTCCGTTTTTTTTTATTTTTCTTATTATTCTTCCTTTCTTACTGTTTGGGCAGAAGGAGAATGAATGGAAGTTGATTAAACAACAAAAAGGGATTGATGTTTATTCAAAAACCATTAAGCAATCACCGATAAAAGCGGTAAAAGCCACCAAACTTGTTAATTGTTCACTGGCCTCGGCTGTTGCGGTAATTTTGGATGTTGATAGTCATACAAAATGGATGTATCAAAGCAAAAACGCACGCATCCTGAAAATGGTAAACGATACCACATGGTATTATTATGCCCAGTCGGACACCCCATGGCCGGCATACGATCGCGATTATGTTTCAATAATTACCATCACCCGCAATCCCGATGGCAGCATCAGTGTTTCAGGCAAAGGAATACCGGATTATATACCTGAAAAAGAAAATATTGTCCGCCTTCCGTATTCCGAATCCCTTTGGAAGTTTACCGCTGTAAATGAAAACAATACTTTTGTGGAGCTATATTTGTCGGTTGATGTTGGCGGTACCATACCACCATGGATTATAAACCTTTTTATATCGAAAGGCCCATATCAAACACTGCTAAACTTTTCAATTATTGTTCACGACAAAAAATATCAAAACAGTCGCCTGCCCGATTTCCTTCTACAATAGTTCGCTTTACCGATTGCTTTCGCCCGTTTACCGATTAATAGTTTACAACCGACTTTCAACTAACTATTTTTGTTGTTGATAAATCACTAACTAATAACCGGTAATATGAAAAAGCAAATATTATTAATAACAGGAATAGTTATTTTGTTACGCATCATTATTATTACCATTTTTAAAGATGACCCGATATTTTTTCTTGCACCACGGAACCTTAACGGCAGAGGAGTTTTGGTTTCACCTGTATGGATCGACTTTTTAATTCCCATATTGGTAATTATTGTTTTACGGAAAAAAACCACAAACTTATTGTTTGATATAAAAAAGTTGTTAAAACCGTTACTAACAGCACTTACTATTTTAACGGCTCCTCTGTTAACAGGTGTATTATTATCAAATTATACTCAAAAAAGCCTAATAACATTTGAGTTTAATTCCGTTTTTTTATTCCGTTACCTATTGTATGTATTAACATTTATTGCAATTAATGTTTTTGCCGACAAGCTAAAAAATAAAAGCAAAACATATAAATATGGTAGTTTGTTTTTATTTATAATGTTTGTTGCTTGTACCCAGGATATCTTTTCCTCGGGAAACACATCATACATGTTACTGGCATTATTTAGCAGTGTCGGGGTATCAACGGCAATTATTGTTTTAGGTATGCGAAAAAGTTATAAATCAAATCCTGTCGAAACAGTAGTTGCGGTTTCCTTAACAGGCCTTATTTTAATCTTTTTTATTTACAACATTTTATCAGTTAGTTACTTTACCATTTTTTTGCCTTTTTTAACAATGTTTGTTACTGCTTTGGTTTTTTATAAAAACTGGAAATTACGATCAAAAATAATCATCGTTTCACTACCGTTTTTACTGGCTGTTTTTTTAAACACCGGATTACCCCTGATGGTATCTCCGGAATTTGCAAACCGGCTTATTGAACGAAAAGAAGAAAAAACACTTTTTGAATCGAGAACAGGTGATGTGGTGGTAAAATACAATAGTCAAAAACTAAAATCCATATCAATAAAATTTGCTAAAGTTATTGATGCCGCCAATAAAATATGTAAACAGGAGTTTGGTTTTTCTCCCGAAGTAAAAGAACTGATTATTAAAGGTATTGCTCCCGGCGGATTTCATGCTGAGTTTCCAAACCGTATAGTCGGCAATATAATGAGTGAAAAATTTATTGAAAATTGTTCGGATAGTACCTTTTTAAACAATTGGAGATTATTACCTGATTTTCCTGATCCGGTAAATTCCATACTTCACGAATACAGCCACCTGTTAGGAGTAATCCCTTACCATAAATGGTGGCCCGGTGCCGAAGAAGAGGGGTGGGCAACATTTTCAGCAACCGTTTTAAGCAAACTCCTATACAATAAATATGGTAAAACATTATGGCAACCGGCTTATGATTATAACCATCAGGCAGATATGATTACCAAACTAAATCTTTCGGAAAAGGCGGTTGTATGGTCTCACCCAAACGAATACGGAGGATTTATTTTATGGTATAATTTGGCAAACGATTACGGGCTAAAAAAGCTGTACAATATGCGTTGGAATATTAGTAAACACAATATAAACGGTTCATTGTATTATTACAGTAACCCCGGGGAAGCAAAAAAAGTTGTTGAACTTTTCGGTTATAAAAAGTTTAAAAATTACGGCAATACACCTAAAAAGCCTTTTAATGTAATTTATTCATTAAATGATTATTTATATTTGGCAAAAACAACAGGAATTGATACCGGCAAAATAATCCGGCTATATAATTTTTTAAAAAACAGAATAATTAACCCGACAATACCGCTACCATAAAAAAACCTGATATGCAATATGTTTTGTGTATTTAGTTTTCAGATATTGTCAAATAAAAAATAAATTGTAATGGAAAATAAACCAACCGATAGCCGATTAATAATCGGTATAATACTCATTGTCCTTGGAGGCCTGCTTATGCTCAATTCGCTTGGTTTGGTTGACTGGTCGCTGAGTTATTATATCTTTTCATGGAAAACCCTGCTAATATTTATAGGCATTATCCTTATAACCAATAAACAACGAAAAATTGCAGGAACCGTACTAATTGTACTGGGACTGGCTTTTTGGTTTCCCATTGTTTTCGGTATTAATGTAAGGTTTCATCAGGTTTTTTGGCCGTTGTTATTAATCGGCCTCGGGGTAGTAGTAATTACACGGAGAGGAAATATTCCCGGCAAAAACAACTGGAATAAAGAGCATTGGAAAAAGAATTTCGGAGGCACCACCAGCTATACCGACGACTTTATTAACGACGTATCTATTTTTGGAGGAGGGCATAAAAGGGTAGAAACAAAAAACTTTAAAGGAGGAAACCTCACTTCGGTTTTCGGAGGCTCCGAAATTAATCTGTTAAATGCCGAAATGGCCAACGAAGGCTGTATATTGGATGTTTTTACGCTGTTTGGAGGTACAACACTTATTGTTCCCGCTAACTGGAAGGTTCAAATTGATGCCGTTTCAATATTAGGCGGACTAAACGATAAACGCAGGGTGGCAGCATCGGAGTTGGATCAGTCGAAAGTACTTGTTATTAAAGGGGTGGTTATGCTTGGCGGAATCGAAATTAAAAGCTTTTAAACAGTGGATACTCCGGTTTTACAAAAGAAAAACTATGTTGCCGTCTATTTGCTGGTTTGGCTTATTATTGTCGTTATTCATGCCGCCGTACTCTTTTTTATCTATGGAATATCCATAAAAGGCAGCGTGGCCGATGCTGCCGTTTTTAACATTCTTTTTGCATTGGCCGGTTATACTTTATGGTTCGTAATCAGGTATAATCTTAAAGAAAAACCGTCGGGTTTTGACCTTCTGTTTCAGCACTTAATGGTTGCGATGGTAATTATTGCCACATGGTTTTTTGTTTCTTACTATACCCTTTCGGGTGTTTTATCGAACGATAACGATTATCTGCAATTTCTACAGGAATCTATTCCCTGGCGTATTATCACGGGGTTTTTCTATTATATCGTTTTTGTGCTGGTTTATTATGTGATTCTTTATTACGAAGACCTGCAGGAAAAACTCAAAAGAGAGAGCGAATTGCAAAAACTTGTTAAAGAAGCGGAGCTCGATGCTTTGAAATCACAAATAAATCCGCACTTTCTGTTTAACAGCCTTAACTCGGTCAGCTCGCTTACCCTGGCTTCTCCGGATAAAGCACAGGAGATGGTTATAAAACTCTCCGATTTTTTAAGATATTCATTGAGCAGCAACCGTAAATCGGTGACCACCATCGAAAACGAATTCGGCAACATCAAACGATACCTCGACATTGAAAAAGTAAGATTCGGTAAAAGATTAAAATTTATTGCCCATATTCCTGATAAATGCCTTAACGCCGACATCCCCAGCCTTATTCTTCAGCCTCTTATTGAAAATGCCATTAAACACGGGGTTTACAACAGCAGCGAAGAGGTAACCATAAAACTGTCGTGCACAAAAAACAAAGATTTTATTATTATTGAAATCAGTAACGATTACGATCCGGGTGCCATCCGTAAAAAAGGTGAAGGAATAGGCTTAAAAAATATCCGGAACCGCCTGCAGCTGATTTATCAACGTCAGGATTTACTTGTAACCGAAGCAAACAATAATATTTTTAAAGCAACATTGAAACTCCCTATACAAAACAGAAAAAACCATGAGCAACATTAAAACCGTAATTATTGAGGATGAAGCACCTGCCCGCGACTTACTGAGTGCTTACCTCAAAAACGAAAAAGATATTGAAATAGTTGATGCGTGTGAAAACGGATTTGAAGGCATAAAAGCCATTGCCAAACACCATCCCGATCTGATTTTTCTTGATGTGCAAATGCCCAAACTTACCGGATTTGAAATGTTGGAACTTCTCGACGAATACCCGCAAATTATTTTTACCACCGCCTACGATCAGTATGCCATAAAAGCCTTTGAACTCAATGCCGTTGACTATTTAATGAAACCCTTCTCTAAAGAACGGTTCCATCAGGCACTTGAAAAAGCACGAAAACGAATTTCGGATAAGCAAACCGACAACAAACCGGTTAAAAGCCTGGTAAACAAAGTTAAAGAGGAGAGCGGCCCCATCGACAGGATTTTTGTAAAAACAGGCAGCCGTATTGATGTTATTCCTGTTTCGGAAATCATCCGTATTGATGCCCAGGACGACTATGCTGAAATTATTACCGCTAAAAAGTCGTACCTCAAAAAGGAAACGATGAATTATCTTGAAAAAAACCTCCCACAATCCAATTTTATCCGAATACATCGCTCCTCAATCATCAACACCGATTATATGGATAAGATTGAAAAATACGGAAAAGAGAGTTACCTTGTTGTTCTTAAAGACGGAAGTCGTGTTAACGTGAGCAAATCGCGGATTAAAGCGTTACGTAATACTTTGGGAATATAGTTTTATCTACTCCTTCTCAGGCTCGTTTTTAATATCACTTTTTACCGCTTTTAATCCTACCGAAATTATACCGTATGTATCTATTCTCGGGATTTTCTTTTCAAACGACACTTTACAAATACCATCGGTAATAAACGGCATCTCTTTACGGATATTCAGTGTTAAAGAAGTTACATTGTTTTCGGTGGTTCCAAGGGGTGCCCCCGTTCTTTTATCCTTTATCCAAAAACTATAATTTCTCGATCGTATTTCACCGCCGGGAGTATAAAAGGTTATGTTAACAGGCAAACGTTTGTTGTTAAATTTGTTATTGTATTTTAAAAGAAGATAAAAATCGAGCATATCACCCCTCTTTACCGGAACTTCAAAATCAAGATTATTAAAACGTTGCCAGTTATGATTCTCTAAAGGAATAATCTTTTCAAACGAATCGGATTTGTCCCCTCCCGAACACGAAATAACCGAAAATAAAACAACGATAACCCAAAAATTTTTCATAACCATTAAATTTAAGATGAATCAAATTTAGCAAAATAAAAATTGATACTTTTGAAACCGTGGGAAAAAAGAAAACAAAAAAATATTATGTGGTATGGAAAGGCCACAATCCCGGAATTTACAACAGCTGGGACGAATGCAAAAGCCAGACACAGGGTGTGGTGGGAGCACAATACAAAGCTTTTGTTAATAAAAAGGAGGCGGAAGATGCCTTTAAAAGTTTTTACGAAAACTATGTGGGTGTTGATACAAAAAAGGGGGCGGGACTGTCGGAAAACCAATTGGCAGCCATCGGCAAACCCATTGTACCCAGTCTTTCGGTTGATGCCGCATGTGCCGGTAATCCCGGCGTTCTGGAGTACAGAGGGGTTGTAACCGAAACGGGAAAACAGGTGTTTGCCCGTGGTCCTTATCCCGAAGGAACGGTAAACATTGGCGAGTTTTTGGCCATTGTTTTGGGGTTGGCCTATTTAAAACAAAAGGGGTTAAAAATTCCCATTTATTCCGATTCAAACATAGCTATAAGTTGGGTAAACAAACGACAGGTAAATACAAAGCTCCGAAGATCGGCAAAAAACGCATCCCTTTTTGATGCCATTGAAAAAGCGATAGCATGGCTTAAAAACAACGAATGGAACAATCCCATATTAAAATGGCGAACCGATGCCTGGGGAGAAATTCCGGCTGACTACGGCAGGAAGTAACCGGTTTATGTTAAAACCCTCAACTTGTTTTTGGGAATATAAATGGTAATTGATTTACCAATAACATCAATCTGCACTTTTACCTTATGCTTACCGTTAACTTCTATCAGTTCTCCCATTAATCCGATTAAATTTCCCGACACAACCTCCACCTTTTTGCCCTTTATCCACTCAATATTTTCAGGCACTTCAGGTTCTGTTTCTTCTAAAAAATACTTTACGGCTTCAATTTGCTGAACCGGAATGGCAACCGCTTTTCCCTCAAAAGTAACATATCGTACCAGATGAGGGTTTTGCAGAACACGATAATAATCTTTCTGCCGGATGTGAACAAAAATATAGGAACGAAACAAAGGTTCTTCCACCCATTTTTTCCGGTCGCTCCACTGTTTAAGTCGTTTTATCAGCGGCAGGTAATAATCAATTTGTTGTGCTTCCAGTTCCTGTGCAGCCTTTTTCTCTGCCCTTGAGCGGGCATACACTGCATACCAATGCTTTGTAACGTCACTTTTTGCCATCACTATTTCAAAAACGAGTGATAATCACCTTTCAAACCAATGGGATTGGCCGACCGGATATTATGGACTATTTGAATGGAATTACGTGCATCCGAAATACCAAAACCCCGGCCATTAATAATGGATTGATAACTAACGGTATGTAAGTCGGTAAAACCTCCCGAAAACTCCAGCGCCTCATTGTCAATGGTTATGGAACGATAGGTAGGCTGATTTTTATCGATAACCTGTTGGGGCAAATCGGTTTTATCAAGACTTAAAAACCACTTAACATTGGCCTTTTTAAGCTGAAGCAGTCCGGCAGCCTTATTCTCACGCATTAAATGTACCGTTGAATTTTTTACCTCACCGAAAATCCAGCTCAGCATATCAAAAAAATGGATTCCTATGTTGGTAACAATTCCCCCCGATTTGGCAATATCACCTTTCCATGAGTAAAAATACCACTTTCCTCTCGAAGTGATATAGGTAAGCTCAATGTCGTGTACTTTATTATCCGGCAGTTTATCAAATTTATTTTTTAACGCCACAATCGACGGGTGATGGCGAAGTTGCAAAATATTGTAAATCTTTCTTCCCGTTTCTTTTTCAACCTCCTCCAAACCGTCGAGATTCCACGGGTTTAACACCATCGGTTTTTCACATATGGCATGGGCACCGTTTCGCAGCGCCATTCTAATATGCGCATCGTGTAAATAGTTGGGAGAACAAATACTAACGTAATCTATTTTAAATGCCTCCCCTTTTCTGCGCAGCTTATCAAGGTGACGGTCAAACCTTTCGGGTTCAATAAAAAAATCGGCCTGCGGAAAAAAGCTGTCAATAATACCCACACTGTCAAAAGGATCTAAAGCCGCAACCAGGTCGTTACCGGTTTCTTTAATGGCTTTCATGTGCCGCGGGGCTATGTAACCGGCAGCTCCTGTAAGGGCAAACCTTTTCATAATACCTTATTACATTGATTAAATTTTATTAAACAGCCGCTTAAAGAAAGATTTCTTTTTAGTCGGTTTATCGTCGGTATAATAACCGTAGCCGTAGCCATAGCCATAGCCATAGCCGTAACCATAACCATAGCCGTAGCCATAGCCGTAACCATAGCCATAGCCGTAGCCATAGCCACCTTTAAGGTTAATATCGTTAACTACGATGTACATTTTTAACCCGCGCTGTTCAATACTTTCGATAATGGAAGCAAATA
>CAYNVN010000023.1:0-15181 GCA_964400655.1 uncultured Lentimicrobiaceae bacterium | reverse complement strand
GAACGTACCGTTCGGTACGGGCGGGGAACTCCTGAGTGGCAGCCTACCCCTAAGGCAAAAGGGGGTTCGATCGTTCAAAGTAGGGGATTTCTCGGTCGTTCCTCCCTCGAAATGACGGGGTAATAAATGAACGCCGTAGTTTTAACTTTAGGCACTCCAAACTTTAGGCACTCCAAACTTCAAGTACTTTAGGCACTCCAAACTTAACTTACTTACCGTCCCAGGTGCTTAAAAGCTTTGCCCAGCATTTTAACCATATCGCCGGCAATCATCGATTCCTGTCCCAGCTTTTTGGCTGAAAAATCGCCAGCCAGTCCGTGAAGATAAACGCCCAAAACAGATGCCTGCCCCGGTGAATAGCCCTGCGAAAGCAGTCCGGTAATAATTCCGGTAAGCACATCGCCACTGCCGGCTGTTGCCATGCCCGGATTTCCGGTTGAGTTGAAATAGCACTTGCCGTCGGGTGTACAAACCGAAGTATTGGCACCCTTTAAAACAACATAAATGTTGTAACGTTTCGAAAAATCGCGTTGCATTTCCAGTTTTTCAAAATCGTTGTTCCATTTTCCGGCGAGCCGTTCAAACTCTTTGGGATGCGGGGTAAGGATGCTGCCTGCCGGAAGAAAAGCAAGCCATGTTTTATTTTCGGAAAGAATATTCAACGCATCGGCATCAAAAACCATGGGCTTTCCAAATTCCTGAATAAGCAGCTTTAAAGCCATTTGCGACTGATGCTCCATACCAAGCCCCGGGCCAATACCGATTGCATTGTACATGGAGAGGTCGGGAACTTCCGAAAAATAGTTTTCGTATCTGTCGAGGCTGATCATGGCTTCGGGCAGGGCCGTTTGCATAATTTGATAACCGACTTTCGGAATATGCACGTGCAATAAACCCACACCCGCACGCAAACAGGCTTTGGCTGCCAGTACGGCTGCACCCATTTTTCCATAGCTCCCCGCAATCAGCAACGCATGGCCGTAGGTACCTTTGTGTGAAAACTTTCTCCTTTTTTTCAAAAGAGGAGCCACATCTTCCTTAATCGTAAAAAAATTATCGGTGGTTACCGAATTAATATAATCGTGATGCAAACCGATATCCAGAATATGCCATTCGCCCACAAACGGGTCGTTTTCAGCCATCATAAAAGCCAGCTTCGGAAACTGAAAACCGAGGGTGTAATCGGCCCTGATTATTGCACCGTCCTCTTCAACGGAACTGCTGTCCGAAAATATTCCCGACGGAGTATCGATGGCCACCTTAACAGCAGGACTGTTGTTTACTTTATTAATTATTTCGGCGATAAAACCTTTAACGGGGCGGGTTAATCCCGAGCCGAAAACGGCATCCACCACCACATCTTCCTCGCCGACTTCAGGAAAATCTTCACCATTCCTGATATCGGAAACCTTGATGATTTTCAGGTTTGCAGCTCTTTCATAATTGATGCGAAAGTCTTCGGAGGTTTTATCGGTATAGCGGATAATATAAATTTCGACCTCATAACCTGCTTCGGCAAGCATTCTGCCCAAAGCCAGCCCGTCGCCTCCATTGTTTCCGGGGCCTGCAAATATTTTAAAGCCATGTGTTTGATCAACCCGTTTGCTTATCCACTTGAACAACTGTGTTGCCGCCCGTTCCATCAGGTCGATGGAGGGAATCGGTTCATGCTCGATGGTGTAAGCATCGGCAGCTCTTATTTTATCGATGGACAATATTTTCATTTTTACGGTTTTTTTTGTTTTACACTTTTCAAAGTTAATAATTTCTGCTCTGCAAAATCTGTAGTTAAAAGTATTGTAACTTTTATACCGATAAAACGTCTAAATTCGTAAACAAATTAACAGGTAAAAATAAACGCTCTTTAGATGCAAAAAACATCGCTGCTTATATTACTTTCGTTTTTCTATTATTACGGAATAAGCAATGCTCAAAATGTAAATCAGCTGAACAACAGGTGCGATACGGTAAATAATCTGTCGGAGATAAAAGGTGTTTTACTTGATATGGCCACCGGCAAACCGTTGCCGTACGCCAATATTTTTGTTTTGCATAAGCATACCGGAACCATTTCCAACGAAAACGGAAACTACCTGCTGAATATTAACGGACTGAAAAAAACGGATACGGTTCGGTTTAAATATGTAGGCTATGCCGACAAAAATTTCACGATTGCCGAACTGGATAGTATATCAACGGTTTACTTAAATGAAAATATCTTTAATCTTGACGAGATACTGGTTTTTGGCAGCGCACCCGATGCCCGTACCATCGTAAAAAAGATAGTTGAGAATATTGATTCTAACTATTTAAAATCGACCTGTAAAAAACAGATGTTTATCCGCGAAAGATATACATCCGATCTTATAGATTTTAAGCTGAATTATAAAAAGAGCTCCATTCCCGATATCGACAAAGCGATGATTGCACAGATTGAAAACAAGATACCGAAACACAGTACTTCATATTCCGATTTTCTGGGGAACTTTTACTTTTCATCGCTTAAAGACGATTCGGTTTCGCTAAAAATAGATCCCGTTAAAAGTGTGGCCCTCAAAGAAAAAGATTTTGCCGAAATTGATAAAATTATTTCGGTTTTCGAAGAGGAGTTTAAAAATACCGGTGAAGGTGAATATTGGAAAGTCAGAACCGGTATTTTTAGTCAAAAATTAGATTTGGCCGGTGATACTGCCGGCGTACTGTCCGATACAATTAACAAAAACAGAATCAAACTGGAGTATTTTCGTAAAAGATTATTCTTTCAGTTGAAGTATCCCTCTTTAAAAAATAAAGATTACTGGGAATTTTTATATAAAACAGGCAGGTATAAATACACCATTGCAGGCGGAACCCGCGTAAACGGAGAAGATGTTTATATCATCGATTTTGAACCTGATAACAGCGGAATGTACCGGGGCAGAATGTATGTTTCCGTCGAAACCTATGCCCTTATAAGAGCCGATTACCAATATGCACCCGGCAAAACAGGAACCGATTTTCATCTGTTTGGTGTGGGATATACCGAAAACCTGTTTTACGGCTCCATCTATTTTGAAAAAAGAAACGGCCGTTATAAATTGAAATACTTCTCGAAAAAAGCAGGCGCTTTGGCTAATTTCGACAGAAAGGTGTTACTTGTTAAGAAAAAAGAACGGTTTCTGTTTGATAAAACACTTAACGAACTTAAAACCGGCATAGAGCTTACGGTTAATACCGTCCAGCTTTTTGAATGTCTGGTATTGGACGATGAACCTGTTCCTGAAAAGGTATTTGACGGTTTTAACGAAAAAGAGTATATGAACATAATATATGTCGATAAATTTGATGACTCCCTATGGAAAGGGTATGCCATTATCGAACCCACCCGGCAGATGCGTGATTACCGGAAACACAATGACTAATACCTGATAGGTTCAATTTTAAAGAAAAAGATTTTAAGTTTTATTTTTTCATTATTTTTGCCCCTCATTAAAAAAAAGAAAACATTATGGCAGAAACAGTTAATATTGAATGGGCCGGCGATATGGCCTTTGAAGCGGAAGTAAACGATTTTAAAATAATGCTCGATGCCGAACCCCGTGTGGGCGGCAACAATCGCGGACCGCGTCCCAAACCGCTTACCCTTGTGTCGCTGGGCGGCTGTACCGGTATGGATGTAATATCCATTTTAACCAAGATGCGTGTAAAACCCGATTATTTTAATGTGGAAGTATCGGGCGAATTAACCGACGAACATCCCAAGTATTTTCATACCATTACCATTAAGTATATTTTCCGTGGTAAAGACCTTCCCATGGAAAAACTCGAAAAAGCGGTAAACCTTTCGCAGGATCGCTATTGTGGTGTAAGTGAGATGTTACGTAAAAGCTCAAAACTTGTTCACGAAATTATTGTTGAAGAATAAAATTATCTGAAAACAAGCTAAAAAACCGCCTTGTAAAAAATATGGGGCGGTTTTTTTTATTCCCGTCTGTTCGGGTCGAATAATCACTATTTTTGAAAGGTTTTTTAAAATTATAAATAATGAAAAAGAGTTTCGTTTCTTTCCTGATTTTGGCAGCCATTGTTTTATTCACAACATCCTGTAATAAAAAAACAAAGCGCCCCGACCTAAATGTCATCCCGTTACCAAACCATTATTATTTTAATGCACACGGGAAATTTGTAATGGACAGCGATACAAGAATCCTTGTGGGCGATAACCCCGAAACCATGAAAACGGCCCGGTTTCTTGCCGGTTTTCTTAAAAAATACGGGTTTAATGTTTCAGTTAATAACATCAATACCATTAACGGAGTTGATAACGACATAATATTACGGCTGCTGGATAAGCCTGACGATATTCAGCCCGAGGGTTACCGGTTAAAAGTTAACTCGGGAAATGTTTCCATTGTTGCCGGCGACGCGTCAGGGCTTTTTTACGGAGTACAAACATTTATTCAGTTGCTGCCCGTATCATTTTTTACGGTCAATATGGAAGAGGTTGAAATCCCGGGATGGATCATCAACGACAGCCCCCGATTTCATTACCGTGGCATGCACCTCGACGTGGGACGGCATTTTTTTCCGGTGAAATTCATCAAACAGTATCTCGACATGATGGCCATGTATAAATTCAATACTTTTCACTGGCATCTTACCGAAGATCAGGGGTGGCGTATCGAAATAAAAAAATATCCCAAACTTACCGAAACAGGTGCTTACCGCGATTCTACCCTTGTGGGGAAATACAGCGATAAACCTCACAAATGGGACGGAAAGCGGTACGGCGGTTACTATACGCAGGAACAAATTCGTGACATTGTTAAATATGCTGCCGAGCGTCGTATTACCATCATTCCCGAAATAGAGATGCCCGGACATTCGCTGGCCGCCCTTGCGGCTTATCCCGAGCTGGCGTGCACGCCCGGGCCGTTCCGTCCGGCAACCCTTTGGGGAGTATTTCCCGATATATACTGCCCGAAGGAGGAAACATTTAAATTTCTTGAAGATGTTTTAACCGAAGTAATGGATTTGTTCCCCGGAAAATATATCCACATCGGAGGCGACGAAGCTCCTAAAACCCGCTGGAAAGAGAGCAAACTGTGCCAAAAAATTATTAAAGAACAAGGACTCAAAAACGAAGAAGAACTACAAAGCTATTTCGTTAAGCGTATCGAAAAGTTTTTAAATGCCCACGGCCGGCAGCTTATTGGATGGGATGAAATTCTGGAAGGAGGCCTTTCGCCCGGAGCAACGGTAATGTCGTGGAGGGGTATCGAAGGCGGAATTGCTGCCGCCCGTGCCGGACATGATGCCATAATGACCCCCGGAAACTATTGCTATTTCGACCACTATCAGGCAGGGCCTAAAGGAGAACCCATTGCCATAGGCGGCATGACCACTTTAAAAGAGGTTTATAATTACGAACCGGTTCCCGAAGAGTTAAATAATAAGGAAGCCAAACATATTTTGGGTGCGCAGGGAAATGTTTGGACCGAATACATGCAAACACCCCAAAAAGTAGAGTATATGGTGTTGCCCCGTATGGCGGCACTTGCCGAAGTGGTTTGGACCATGCCTGTAAAAAAGAGCTGGAAAAGTTTTCAACGCAGGGTGGCCAACCATTTTAAACGATACGAAGCATTTGGCTGGAACTATTGTAAAGGCACCTATAAATTAACGGTTTCAGAAAAAAAAGATGAAATAAACGGTGGTTATCAGGTAACCATCGAAAGTGAAATTTATCAACCTGAAATCCATTATACACTCGACGGTACCGACCCCGATATTAATTCGCCGGTTTATGATGAGGTGCTACAACTGATGCCAACAGCCGAATTAAAGGCGGTTATTTTTGAAAACGGTAAAAAAATGGGGGATGTTACAACTTTTGTAGTGGGTAAAAAGAAAAAGTAACCATTCATTTTTTTGAAAATAAATTTCATACATTTGAAAAGGTTTTAACTACTTTTGCCGCCTGAATGATATAAGTTTATGAGGGAAGATTTTGACTGGAACGAAAATGAAGAGGAACATAATGTTTCGGAGCTGATTGAGCGATTCGAGAATATGTTGTCAAACGAGGAATACCTGTTCCTTGATGTTGATGAATTTGAGATAATCATCGACTTTTACCTTGACGTTCAAAATATTATAATGGCAACCAAAGCGTTGGAGTTTGCCAAAACACAGCATCCGGCTTGTACCTCTTTCAGAATCAGGGAAGCACGAAAACTTGCTTACGACAAGCATTACTACGAAGCACTTGAAATGCTTGCCAAAATGGAACAAATTGAGCAGGGCAACGAGGATATTTTTTATACCAAAGGCGAGATATATTCGATGATGAACAAACATGAACTTGCCATTGAAGAATATAAAAAAGTGTTGGAAACCTCTGAAAATGCCGACGAGCTGTATATTACCATTGCTTTTGAGTATGAAAACATGAACGATTACCCCAATGCCATTTTGTGTTTGAAAAAAGCACTGGAGATAAATCCGGGGTCAAATACACTCATTCACGAAATAGCCTTCTTTTATGAAATGACGGGAAAAGAGGCGGAAGGCATTGAGTTTTTTAACGAATTTTTAAATAAAGATCCTTACTCAAAAGAGGCATGGTTCAACCTGGGCATTTTTTACAACACCCTTGAACTTTACGAAAAAGCCATCGAAAGTTACGAGTTTGCCCTTGCCATTGACGAAGAATTTTCATCGGCATGGTTTAATCTGGCAAACTCCTACGCCAATCTTGATAAATTTAAAAAGGCAATTCAGTGTTACGAAGAAACTTTTAAATACGAACCCGAAGAAGCCATCACCCATTATTATATTGGCGAGTGCTACGAAAACCTCGATGATTTGGGCAGGGCGTTAACCCATTACAATCAGGCACTTGATATGGAACCCAAACTGGCCGAGGCCTACGTGGGGGTGAGCCGTGTGTTTACAAAAGACGGTAACATCAATATCGCCATTAAATACATAGATGAAGCGGTAAACATTGCACCTAAAAATAATGAGTTTAGGTATGAGCTTGGTGTTTTATATCTGAAAACCGAACAGTACGAAAAAGCCGAAAACGAGTTCAGCATCATTGTTGAAAAAGAGAAAGATTTTGTGGCTGCCTGGCTGAATTACTCATTGTCGTTTGAACGCAGGGGTGATTTTGAAAGAGCCATTGATGTTATTGAAACAGCCATTCAAAACAATAAAAAAGATGCTGCCCTGTGGTTCAGGCTGTCGGGTTACCTGTACAAATCGGGAAAAGTAAGACAGGCTTATGTTTTTATTGAAAAAGCACTGGCTATGGATTTCGACAGGTATCAGGAGTTGTTGGCCTACATGCCCGAACTGGAAAAGGAATCGAGGTTTGTTGAATTGTTGGAAATTTACAAAAACACACAATAATGAGTATGATGAAATTTATTCCCGAACGACCCGAAAAACCCCGTAACAACGGTATCAATATGGTGATGGATAAGGGAATAGGAATGAATCAGGCACATGATTTGATTAACACATGCGGGTTTCTGATTGATTTCATTAAACTGGGTTTCGGAACCTCTTACGTTAACCCCAATGTTAAGGATAAAATTAAACTGTATAAAAAACACAACATTAAAGTTTATCCGGGGGGAACCCTGTTTGAGGCATTTGTTGTCAGAGATCAGTTTGATGATTATTTACGCTTTTTGGATAAACTGGGATTTGATTCCGTTGAAGTTTCCGACGGCTCCATGAAAATGGATCATGATGAAAAGTGTAAGTACATTGAACGTCTTGCCCAAGAGTATGTCGTACTGTCGGAAGTGGGTTCTAAACAGGCCGGCGTAGAAATGCCGACCGGTGTTTGGGCCAACCAGATGAAAACCGAGCGTGAAGCAGGTGCCTTTAAAGTGATTGCCGAAGCGCGCGAAAGCGGAACCGTGGGCATTTACGATTCCACAGGTAAACCCGATTTTGCTCTTATCGACATTCTTACCCATGCCATTCCCATGGATGACATCATCTGGGAAGCGCCGCAAAAATCGCAACAAGCCTGGTTTATCAAACATTTTGGAGCCAATGTAAACCTTGGTAATATCGCCCCAACAGAGGTTATTCCTTTGGAAACGCTGAGGATTGGGTTGCGTGGTGATACCTTTTTCGAATCCTTACCGGATGAATTGAAAAGGTAATACAAGAAATGAAGATTATTGATTCCGAATTTCATTTCAATTAGTTGTAAGCACCTTTCCGGTTCGCCACTCATTATATCTTAAAACAATGGACACGAACCAAATAGAGCAAATATACCTGAGCCAAAAGGAGTTTTTCCGAACCGGTAAAACCATTCCTTATTCTTACCGTATTGATGCTCTTAAAAAGCTGAAAGCTGCCATCATTCGTTACGAAGATGAAATTTACAACGCCCTGTGGAGCGATCTTCATAAATCAAAGTTCGAAACGTATGCCTCCGAAATCGGTTTTGTTTTGGAGGAATTAAGTTTTCATATTAAGAAGCTGAAAAAATGGATGAAACCTGCAAAGGTTAAAAGCGGGCTCACCATGTTTCCGGCTTCAACCTGGCGATATTACGAACCGCTGGGAAACGTACTGATAATAGCTCCGTGGAATTATCCGTTTCAACTGCTTATGGCACCGCTTATCGGAGCAATTTCGGCGGGAAATACGGCAATCCTGAAACCGTCGGAGTATGCCGGAAAAACGGCGGCGGTTATGGAAAAAATAATTGAGAACACATTTCCTGCCGGATACATTAAAGTAATTAACGGTGATGCAAAAGTTTCGCAAACCCTTTTAAAACTAAAATTCGACCATCTGTTTTTTACCGGAAGTCCGCGCATAGGGCGTATTGTGATGAAAGCCGCAGCCGAACAGATGACTCCCGTTACGCTTGAGCTTGGCGGTAAAAGTCCCTGTATTGTAGATGAAACGGCAAAACTGAACCTGGCAGCCGTAAGGATTATGTGGGGGAAACTGCTCAATGCGGGACAAACCTGCATAGCTCCCGATTATTTACTGGTTCACAGTACTGTAAAAGATAAACTGTTGCCGATGCTGGTAAATGCCATTGAGAAGTTTTACGGTAAAAATCAGGAGGAGAGTCCCGATTTTCCGCGTATTATCAACAGGGCCAATATGGAACGTTTATCGGCACTTATTGACGGAGCCGATATTTATTACGGAGGAAACCGTAACATTGAAACAAAATATTTTCAGCCCACCATTGTTAACCATGTTGCCTTTGACGACCCCGTGATGCAGCAGGAGATATTCGGACCGGTGCTGCCGGTAATTTCGTACGATAATCCTGATGAAATTATCCGGTTAATCAACAATCGCCCAAAACCGCTGGCACTATATCTGTTCAGCGAAAACCGACAGCTCCGGAAAAAAATTCTGGAAAACGTACCGGCGGGTGGTGTTACCTTTAACGATACCCTGATGCACATTGTAAATAACAAAGTTCCCTTCGGAGGAGTGGGTAACAGCGGCATGGGCGGTTATCACGGATTTTACTCTTTCGAGCTTTTTTCAAATGCCAAACCTTTTGTAAAACGGGGGACATGGTTGGATATTCCCGTAAGATATGCCCCTTACGGGAATAAATTAAAAATAATAAAAATGCTGATGCGATAAAATACAGATAACGGTAACCGGACAGAATTAAAAAGAGAATAAACAGAACAACACTATGAAGCAATACATCATATATTTTATTAAAGGAATGGCCGTTGGAATTGCCAATATCATTCCCGGAGTTTCGGGCGGAACCATTGCCCTTATCACCGGCATTTTTGAACGGTTGATCAACTCTGTTAAATCGTTTGACCTAAAAGCAGCACAATTGCTCGTAAAAGGCCAATGGAAAGCATTTGCCCGAAAAACCGATTTCTATTTTTTAATGACATTGCTGGCCGGGGTTGGCGGTGCCATAATTGTACTTGCACGTCTGTTCGACTTTTTGTTTCAAAATTACCCTGTCTATATTTGGGCCTTCTTTTTCGGTTTGGTACTGGCTTCGGTTTATTTTGTGGGTAAAACGGTTGAAAAGTGGAGAACAAGTGTTGTTATTGCTTTTGTGGCCGGTACCGCCATTGCCATAGGTTTGTCGCTGGTAAATCCGGCAGCGGCAAACGATAATTTCTTTTACCTGATGCTTTGCGGGGTGGTTGCCATCTGTTCCATGATTTTGCCGGGGTTGTCGGGGTCGTTTGTGCTTATCCTTATGGGAAACTATCAACTGGTTGCCATCGATGCCATTAACAACCGGAATTTTGATGTTATCATTCCCGTAGGAATAGGTGCTGTGGCAGGGCTCATTGCTTTTTCGCATGTGCTTTCGTGGGTGTTTAAACGTTATAAAGACCAAACCATTGCCATGCTCACAGGTTTTATTCTCGGCTCGCTGAGCATATTGTGGCCATGGAAAGAGCCTGAATATCTGACCGATGTTGCCGGAAATTTTATTATGAAACACGGCGAAAAGGTTATCGCCCGTTATTCGGTTATATTGCCCGAACATTTAACCACGGAAGTTTTGATAGCCGCTGTTTTTATGATAGCCGGAATATTATCCATCGTTTTGGTTGAAAAAATGGCCCAATCCAATGTAAAAAATGAAGGGTAAACCGCTATACGGCATTGTGGGTAAAAATATTGGCCACTCTTTCTCTCCCGGCTATTTTAATGCTAAATTTTTAAGAGAGCATATCAACGCAGCGTTTGAGCTTATTGACCTGCCCCGGATTGAAGAGCTGACAGGCTACATCCGTTCGCATCCCGAATTAATGGGTTTTAGCGTTACCATTCCCTATAAGCAGGCAATCATTAAGCTGCTTGACGGTTTAAGTGCCGAAGCACGTAAAATCGGAGCGGTTAACTGTGTTAAAGTAACACCTGAGGGGTTAACGGGTTACAATACCGATATTACAGGGTTTGCCGAATCGCTGAAACCGTTGCTGAAAGGTAAAAACAATTTAAATGCGCTGATACTCGGTACGGGAGGTGCATCAAAGGCGGTGGCCTTTGTTTTAAAGAAACTTTCCGTTCCGTTTAAGTTTGTAAGCCGTAACCCGGATAGCAATCAATTGAATTATGATGAACTGGATAAAGAGCTGATAATAAGCTGTCCGTTAATTGTTAACACCACGCCGGCGGGTATGTATCCGTTTGTTGATACCGCACCGAATATTCCTTACCGTTATCTTACAAAAAATCATATTTTATATGATTTGATATATAATCCGGAAGAAACGCTCTTTTTGAAAAGGGGAAGAGAAGCGGGAGCCGTGGTTAAAAACGGGCTGGAGATGTTGCACATACAAGCTGAAGCTGCCTGGAAAATATGGCAGGGATAACAACTATTTTTTTAAAGCTTCGTTTACCGCCTTTACCAATACCGATTTGGTTTTTACCCCTACAAACTGCTGAAACACTTTACCGTTTTTAAAAATGATTATTGTGGGAATATTCCTGATTCCCAGTTTTTGTGCGGCTTTTTGATTTGTTTGAACATCCAGTTTGGCAATTTTCGCCACATCCGATAACTCTTCGGCAACTTCGCTGACAATGGGTCCCTGAATTTTACAGGGGGTACACCATTCAGCCCAAAAATCAACCAGCGTTACCCCTTTGGATATCGTTGTATAAAAATTGGCATCGGTTAACTTTAGCAGTTTGTCGCTATCTTTTGAAGGGTCGTAATTAACCAGCGATTTATATCTCTTGTAAAAGGCCCAGCCAAGCATTGCCGCTAAAACAACAATAATAACTATCCAGATGGTACTGTTCATTTTCCCGTATGTTTTTCTATTTGACTAAATAAATATTCTTTGCTTTGAATTCCGGGCATCTGCATGATGTTTTTCCCCTCTTTTAAAAGTATTAAAAAAGGTATGTTTCTAACACCAAAACGGTCGGCCAGAACACGGTTATCGCTCACGTTGATTTTTGCAATTTTTATTTGATCACCAAATTTTTCAGCAACCTCTTCGTAAACTTTATCCTGGGCAATGCAGGCGGTACACCATTCGGCCCAAAAGTCGAGCAAAACCAGTCCTTTTCCCGTTTCCTCTTCCCAGTTTAAAAAGTTAACCGTTACAAACTTCTGTTTCATAATGGCGGCAAAGATAAGAAAGTACGGTTTAATTATTTGCTAAATCACTACCTTTGACCATTAAAATAACAGCCAATGTTGCAAGGTAAATTGTATTTAATACCCACCACGCTGGGAGGAAACGAAACCATACCCAATGTGTTGCCCGATTATAACCATCAGCTGGTGCATAAGTTACAGGTGTTTATTGTGGAGCAGGTGCGCACGGCACGCCGCTTTTTAAAAGCCATAGGACATCCTGTTCCCATAGATGAAATGATATTTTTCGAGCTTAACAAACACAGTGATTTAAATACCGTTTCTAAATATATCGAACCTTTATCAGAGGGAAAAAGCATCGGGTTGCTCTCGGAAGCAGGAACGCCCTGTGTTGCCGATCCGGGAGCCGTAATTGTGGAGCTGGCCCATAAAAACAATATCAAGGTTATCCCTCTCACAGGGCCTAACTCAATAATTCTTGCTTTAACGGCTTCGGGGTTTAACGGACAACATTTTCTTTTTCACGGATATTTACCCATCGAAAGCAATCGGCGCAACAAAAAAATAAAAGAGCTTGAAACGGCGGTTTACCGGTTGGATCAAACCCAGATATTTATCGAAACGCCTTACCGCAATGATAAAATGCTTGAAATGCTTATCAAATTGCTTAAACCCGAAACACGCATTTGTGTGGCGGCCGATTTGACCCTTGAAACCGAATTTATAAAAACCCTGCCCGCCAAACTGTGGAAAAGGGAGAAAGTAGATTTACACAAACGTCCCGCGGTTTTTTTAGTGTATAAATAGGTTTGGGGAAGTGGTTTTGTTTGATTTGGTTTTACGCACTTGTTTTATGTAAAAGGGGATTGTAATAAAAAAGTTATCACTCAAGTATTTCCCTGTAGGTTTCAAAAACCGTTTCGAGTTTATTCATCCTGTCGTAGAAAAAAGAAAATATTTCAGGCCAGTGTGATTTGTTGTTGATGGTAAGCCCCTCTTTATAAGTATAAACCCTTACAATATTTGAGTTGGAAGAGGTGTAATGTTCTTTTTCCCAAAAAAGTTCGCCATTCATGGCTTCGTTAAATAGCTCTTTTAAGGTCAGTAGTTTTTCGTAGTGTATTTTGCGCATTGCTTCATCGTTGTCAATAATTTCGAGGCATACACAAATAACTTTTTTTCCCGCTTCAAATTTTAACCTGAAACCTTTAACGCCCGTACGGTTAAGTAACCACCTGCCTTTGCCGATACTTTTCCGTTTTCGCAACGACCACTGTCCAAAGGTTGTCCAAAACTCCTGTTTAAGTAACTTGGCTTCTTCGCGGCTGTACATTGTTATCTTTTATGCAACAAAATTACATTTTCCACATGATGTGTTTGCGGGAACATATCAACGGGTTGCACTTTTACTATATCATACTTTTCGTGTAGCAGGGCAACGTCTCTGGCCTGTGTAGCAGGATTGCAACTGACGTAAACAATTTTTTCGGGTTCCATATTTAGGATTTGCTTCACCACTTTTTCGTGCATTCCGGCGCGTGGCGGATCGGTTAACAGCACATCGGGTCTTCCGTGTGTTTTAATAAACTTTTCGTCCAGAACTTTTGCCATGTCGCCGGCGTAAAACTCAATGTTTGTTATTTCGTTAAGGGCCATGTTTTGTTTGGCATCGGCAACAGCATCTTCAACATATTCAACGCCAATGACCTTTTTAACCGATTTAGCCACAAACGAAGCGATGGTTCCTGTTCCGGTATAGAGATCGTAAACCAGTTCATCACCTTTGAAACCGGCATATTCAAAAGCTGTTTTATACAGTTTAAAAGCCTGTTCGGGATTGGTTTGGTAAAACGACAGGGGGCCTACCTTAAATTTAAAGGGCGGATTGCCTTCAACGGGTGAAGGCATCTCTTCCATAATGTAAGGGTTTCCTTTAAACAACACGGGTTCCTGATCGGTAATGGAGTCATTTGGTTTTTCGTTTACCACATACATAAGGCTGGTGATTTCAGGAAACCGTTGCGCAAGAAAGGTCATTAAATCATCAATTTGTTCTTTTATATTGTGGCGAAAAACAATGATTACCATCAGGTCGCCGGTTACGGCGTTCCGGATGATCATATTGCGGAGCATACCCTCCTGTGAGCGTGCATTGAAAAAGCTAATCCCTTTTTCAACGGCAAATTGTTTTACGGCAACTCTTATTTGGTTGCTTGGGTCGGCCTGCAGGTAGCAATGTTCGATGTCCAGAATTTTGTCAAACATTCCCGGCAGGTGAAACCCCAGTCCGTTGGTATCGGCAGGGCCGCCTTCTTCTTTGGAAGTGTCCAAATCGGTAAGCCAGCGCCGGTTTGAAAAAGTAAATTCCAGTTTGTTGCGATAGTAATAGTATTTTTCAGCGCCAATTATCGGTTCCGGTTCGGGAAAAGGAATCTTTGCAATTCGTTCAAGGCTATCCTTAACCTGTTTGTGTTTAAAGCTTTTCTGGGTTTCGTAATCCATGTGCTGCCATTTGCAGCCTCCGCACAATCCGAAATGGCTGCATTCGGGTTTAATACGATATTTAGAGTTTTTACGGATTTTCTCTATACGTGCTTCGTAATAGTTTCTCCGTTTTTTATAAACCTGCACGTCCACCACATCGCCCGGAGCGGCAAAGGGGACAAATACCACACGTTCGTTATAACGTGCCACCGCTTTACCCTCGGCACCGGCATCAATAATTTCCAGATTTTCGATGAAAGGCAACGGCCTTTTTCTTCTTGCCATAAAATTAACTGTTTTGCCCGGCAAAGATAGGAAAGATGTTGGGAGTGCCTAAAGTACTTGAAGTTTGGAGTGCCTAGAGTGCCTAAAGTTTGGAGTACTTGGAATAAATCCCAAAACACAAGCACCAAATCACAATTAAATCTCAAATACTAAAATCAAAAAATTCAAAACTACGTCGTTCATTTAAATTACGTCGTCATTCCGAGGGAAGCGAACCCGAAAACTTTCGGGGAGCGACGAGGAATCTCCCGGGTAGCAGCCTGCCCTTGCAGTAAAAGGTAATCAGGTCGTTCAAAGCAGGGGATTCCCGCCCGTACCGAACGG
>CAYNVN010000022.1:0-16618 GCA_964400655.1 uncultured Lentimicrobiaceae bacterium | reverse complement strand
CTTATGAAAAGAAATGCCATCGAACATCTAATAAGGCGGAAAAAAATTTAAAAGCATTCCTGCATACGGCAACGAAACTTATCTGCAATTAAAAATCCGTGCTGTTACGGAACACGATAAACCATTGAGTTTACATTAACGCCTGCACCAACCGAAGCAAAAACCAGATAATCGCCCGAATTAAACTCCTGCCCTTCAAAATTTCCTTTGGCAATCATATCGTAAAGGATGGGGATGGTGGCTACCGAATTATTCCCCAGTTTTTGAATACTCATGGGCATCATTTTAAGGTCGAACCCTTTGTGTCCGTATAGTTTAAAAAGACGCTGTACCATTGCTTCATCCATTTTTGCATTGGCCTGATGAATTAAAATGGTTTTAACATCATTAACATCAATACCGGCTTTATCAATGGTGGTTTTAATGGTTTGCGGAACGGTGGACAAGGCATAATTATACAATTTACGTCCCTGCATTTTTAAATACAATCCGTTGGCATCCGAATCGGGCTTGTAGGTTTTGTCCATCCACAGCATAAAAGCATGATCTTTGGCATCGGTGCGCGACAGGTGCGACAAAACGCCAACAGGTTCTTCCGACTCAACCGCTTCAATAATGGTAGCTCCCGCTCCGTCTGAATAAATCAAACTGTCTCTGTCGTAAGGGTCGCTAACACGCGAAAGGGCATCAGAACCCAGCACCAGCACTTTTTTTGCGGCACCGGCTTTAATAAACAGGTTTGCCTGTATAAAACTTTCTAACCAGCCCGGACAACCGAAAAGCATATCGTACCCAACACAAAAAGGATTGCTAATACCCAGTTTATGTTTTATTTTTGAGGCAATGCTGGGTACCGTATCAATGTATGTATCACCTTTTTTTACGTCACCAAAGTTGTGGCCGACAATAATATAATCCAATGTTTCGGGATCGGTTCCCGATGATTCCAAAGCATCTTTAGCTGCAAAATAAGCGATGTCCGACATTACCAGATCATCGGTAAGGTAACGCCGCTCGTGAATATCGGTAATCTGTACAAATTTATCTAATATCTCTTCGTTTTCTTTCTCAATCCGCTTACCAACACCCTCATAAAGTTCATGATTTAAAAAATCGCTGTTTTTTACAACCTGTCTCGGAATATAGCTCCCGCTTCCGGTTATAACGGCATAAGTCTTTTTTTCGCCCATGGGTTTGCTTATAAATTGTAAATTTGGCTTTTTAACAAAAAATCAGGCGGCAAATCTACTTAATATTGAGTTATGGTTAAATTATTTTAACAATAATTTTGAAGTGTGAATTTACTGATTCCGTCTGTAACTAATTTGATATATATATTTTTAATCAATGACAGGTACAATTGTCAATATAATCACGATTTTGATTGGCGGGTCGATAGGACTGTGGCTGAACAAAAGTTTACCGGAAAGGTATATCAAAATATTTTTTCAGGTAATGGGAATTTTCACAGTCTTTCTCGGTATATCCATGGCTTTAAAAAGTACCCGTGTGTTGCATATGGTTATGGCTTTAATTACAGGCTCTCTGCTGGGGGAATACTTAAATCTGCAAGCATTAATGGAGCGTTTCGGAGATTTTGTTAAAGATAAAATCAAACTTGGAAACGACAAATTTACCGACGGTTTGTTAACGGCTTTTTTGCTGTATTGTGTGGGCTCGATGACAATAATTGGTGCCTTGGAAGAGGGCATGGGCGGCTCACCGCGATTGCTTTTAATAAAATCGTTAATGGATGGAGTTTCTTCCATTGCTTTGGCTTCGGGACTTGGTGCGGGGGTGCTTTTTTCGGTTATTCCGCTTTTTATTTTTCAGGGAGGATTAACACTGTTTGCTCACTTTTTTGGCGATTTCTTTCCGCAGCTAATGATAACGGAGCTGACCGCAGTCGGTGGTATTCTGCTTATGGGGCTGGGTATCGATATTCTTGAAATCAAAAAGATAAAAGTAATGAACATGCTCCCTTCATTAATAATGATCATCATTCTCATTTGGCTTGTACCCGAAATAAAATTCTGACGACCATGCCCAATTTCAGTAATTTACTTAGCCATTTTCACGCTGTTTTGAAATAGCAGGACAGAATAAATTTGTACATTAGCCATTCGAAAAAATTATAAAAACAGAAGCTATGAGTAAAGATATTAACTGGGGAGAACTCCCTTTTGGTTATTACAAAACAGATTATAATATTCGTTGTTATTACCGTAACGGAAAATGGGGCGAGCTTGAAGTAAGTTCTTCGGAATATGTACCCGTTCATATGGCGGCAACTGCTCTGCATTACGGACAGGAGGCTTTTGAAGGGTTAAAAGCCTATCGCGGAAAAGACGGAAAAGTACGCCTGTTTCGCTGGCAGGAAAATGCCAAAAGGATGCGTAACTCGGCCCATGGCATTTTAATGCAGGAGGTGCCCGATGATGTTTTTTATTCGGCAGTGGTTAAGGCGGTTGAACTGAACGCCGATTATATTCCGCCTTACGGAACAGGTGCTACACTGTACATTCGTCCGTTGCTGTTTGGAAGCGGCCCTCAGGTTGGTGTAAAACCTGCCGAAGAGTATATGTTTATGGTATTTGTTACTCCGGTAGGCCCCTATTTTAAAACGGGATTTAAACCGGTGGCGGTTGAACTGGTTCACGATGTTGACAGGGCTGCTCCGTTGGGAACAGGCCATATAAAAGTAGGCGGAAACTATGCTGCCGGACTGCGTGCTACCGAACGGGCTCACGAAGGCGGGTTTTCTTCCGTACTCTTCCTTGATGCCATCGAAAAAAAATATATCGACGAAGCAGGACCTGCCAATTTCTTCGGAATTAAAAACAATACCTACATAACACCACAGTCCAAAAGCATTCTTCCTTCCATTACCAATATGAGCCTCGAACAAATTGCCAAAGACCTGGGATTAAAAGTGGAACGCAGAAAAGTTCCGGTTGAAGAGCTGGGAACTTTTGAAGAGGCCGGTGCCTGTGGTACGGCAGCAATTATTACACCCATTAAAAAAATTGTTGACCGCGAATCGGGTCAGGAGTTCTTTTACGGAGAAGAATCGGGTGCAATTTCCACAAAACTGTACAACCGTCTTCGCGGCATTCAGGAAGGAACCGAAGAGGATGTCCACGGATGGACAACGGTGATATTGGAATAGAAACACTGTTGCAAAAGGTACACACCTAAACGGCAACCGGTAAAAATCCCGTTTCGGAGTTTAAAGGTTTGAATTTGTTTTTGTTTTATTCGAAATTAGAAGCACAGGAAAAGAGTGCCTTTAAGAAACATGTGGCCTATATGCTTCTTGAAGGGGTGATTTTGGGTGTGCTGGCACTGAATGAGTTTGTTTTTGTTAAAAGCCTGCATGGTTCCAACTACCAGCTCGGTTTTCTTTTTCAGTTCAGCATGGTGCTGTTTACCTTTCTGGTTTTTATCAATGAATTTTTAAAAAGAATTAAAAACCGCAAAAAGCTGTTGCGCATAGTGGCATGGATTACGCGGCTTCCTTTGGCACTAATCTTTTTCTTTCCCCGTTCCGTATCACAAATAAATAATCATCCCTGGTTCCATTATCTGTTCCTCGGCCTTTTCCTGCTATATTTTACGGGTAATATTTTTATCTATCCCAACATCAATTATCTGCTTAAAAACAATTACCGTCATAAAAACTTCGGCAAACTGTACAGCTACGCCACAAGCATAAATAAAATCGTTATGCTGATTGTAACTTTTGTTTACGGCTATTTACTCGACCTGGATAACTTTATGTTTGTTTATGTATTTCCGATAGTGGCCATATTGGGCGTTATCTCACTATATAAACTCACTTCCATTCCTTTTCCGGTTGATCATGAAAAAATTGAAAAAAGAGGTATTTGGATTTCGGTAAAACGATCGATTTCGGAAATGTCGGCAATCCTTAAACACAATGTAACCTATCGCCATTTTGAGATGGGATTTATGCTTTACGGATTTGCCTTTATGATTTCGGTAACGGTTATAACGCTCTATTTTTACGATGCTCTTAATCTTAACTATTCGTCGGTGGCTTTTTATAAAAACGCCTATAATATTCTTGCAATAGTTTTGCTTCCGTTTTTCGGGAAGTTGCTGGGTAGCATAGACCCCCGTAAATTTGCGGCGTTTACTTTCGGTTCGGTAGGAATGTACATCTTTTTTGTGATGATTACCAGGTGGTTTCCTGCACATTTCACGGTTTTTGATATCACCATTTATTATACGTTGCTTCTGTACATTCTTTTTCACGGTATTTTTGCCGCATCCATGTCGTTGTTATGGAACATCGGATCGGCTTACTTTTGCAAACCCGAAGAAGCAGGCACTTACCAGTCGTTACACCTTTCGTTAACAGGCATCAGGGGGATACCGGCCCCGCTGCTGGGAGTTTTCTTTTACGAACTCTTCGGCTTTACCGTTACTTTTTTTATTGCCTTTGTAAGCGCAATGGCTGCCGTGGTGTTGATGATTTGGTCGGCAAAAGCCGAAACGTTTTGATTGTGGCAAAGCCCCTTTTTTTACCTTTGCAAATTATTGTTATACAAAAGGTAAGATTTACAACCAAAAGCAACGGTTGGATGTCAGTTACAAAGATTGTTAACAGGGATTAATTGTAAAGGAACAGAATTGAGAAAGTTACTTTTATCAGGGTTACTATTGTTGTTAGCGGGTTTTTATGCTTATGCACAACAACCGGATAAAAAGAAATTCAAAATAAAAAAGGAATTTCCTTTTGTGGTTGGCAACATAGGTTTTGCCGTTGACAGTTCCGATTTTTTTGTGGGAGAAGTAAAGCGTGGCAGTAAATTCACCTATAAACTGCGCATGTACAATTATGGCGATGAGGAGGTGGTTTTTACACCCGATAAAAGCAGTCAGCTTGTTTCGGTTACTTACGACAATGCCATTTTATACCCGCATACCGAAGGAGCTGCCAATGTTGTTTTCGATGTTGTTCGCGAACTACCGCCCGGACCGGTTCAAATGGAAGTTGTTATTGAAAGCAACGATGAAAAAAATCCCTGGAAATTCCTCTATCTGAATGCAGTGGTTACAACCGGCGGAAAAGGCGGCATCGGCGAAGAAATGTACATCGACACGGTACCGCGCATGGTGTTCAGCCATTATAATTACGAATATGGTCATAAAGTAATTAACGGCAGGGTTCGTCACGATTTTTTATTCACCAATATGGGCTCCAAAGTGCTTGTAATAAAACATATCGACCTGTGTAACGGATGTATTTTAAAAGGAACACCGCAAAAAGAGATTGCCCCGGGCGAAAGCGGAAGTCTGGTGCTGGTAATCAAAACAAAAGGCTTTGGCGTGGCACATCGCAGTGTTAAGGTTTATACCAACGATCCGGTAAATCCGGTAATCTACCTGGGAATCCACGGCACGGTTACCTTCCATAGTCCCGCTAAAAAAGATCCTGAATTTTGCAAAGAGAGTTTTTAATTACAGTCCGAAACCAAACAGAAACTCCGCCTTAAACGAATCGTTAAACTTATAGGTTCCCCTTACACCCAGCACAACATTAACCGGCAGGCTTAAAAAATGCCAGTTGGTGTAAAGCTCGGCCCCAACACTTTTTATATCGCTGTACGTTACTGATGCGTTTGTTACGGAAGCATCCTGATACCATGCATAATCAAAAAAGAGGTCGGCATAAATACGGGTGAAATAAGCCGCCGACTGAATATCCAGGTCGGGATAAGCAATGGGGAAATAATAATCGGCTTTTAATGCGAACATTTCATTAAAGACTAGTCCCGTATAACCTCTCGGCACCGAAATGTAATCGCTGAAGGAGTAATAACCGGTTTTTTTCCACTCTTTGGCAAGATATATTTTAAAACCGTTATGTCTTATAAATCCGGGAAAAGTAAAGGTTCCCGCCAGATACCCCATATGGCTTGTTTTGGAAACAAAGGGCGCATGATTGTAAACCGCATAAAAGGTTTGCGACCACTTACTGTAAATATCTCTTTTGCTTCTTTTAAGGCTGTTGTACAGGTAAACGGAATAGCCCAAAGTGGTAATGTTGTCAACAGGATAGTTTTGCAGACTCCCGTTTTGTATGATAAAAGATTCACCGATGCTTACCTTCGGCCTGAAACCTCTTATCCATTTGCTTCTGATAAACCTTAAAGGAACCGAAACATTCAGTTTAATGTTTGACTCCTGCCAGGTGGCAACATGATAATTGCCATCTTCATCCTGCCACGACTGTTTTCTGCCGCCGTAATCAGCTTCAAAACCGATAACCGGATACCAGCCGTAATAATCAAAAGTAAATTTCCCTTTACCGGTTCCTTCGTTGATATCGTAATAGTACCCCAGGGTAGAAACCGCCGTTCCCAGCATATTTTGCGAAGCCACCGTTACGTTGGGTGTCAGCTCGTAATTGTTGAGGTCAACAAGCATGGGGCCCCATGTGTGTGGATTGAAAAGATGTTTTAAACGGCTGTATTTTTGAACCTTGTAATTGCTGTCGGGAATTTTAGTGTTCTCAAGGACAAAACTGTTTTTTGTTACCTGTTTGTCAACCGGATAACCGTAGGTTTTTACAGGATTAACGATTACCATTTTTTGATGCTCACGGCGGAGTTTTGCAATGCGGTAACCGTCGGCGGTATAATCCGAAAACAAAAGGGTTCCCTCTTTTGTAATAACAGCATCTTCGGCACCGTACTTAACCGAACTTAATTGCGTAACCTTACGGGTGGTTAAGTTTATCCCGTAAATATTGTTTGTTCCGTTGTAAGCAGCCGTATAAACAATCCGGTCTCCTTTTTTAACAGGGCGGTTTATCTCGGTAAAGCCGAAAGGCAGCACAAATTTGAAAACACCCGTTTCGGGATGATAAAGCAAAATGGATTTCCCTTTTTTACCAAGTACGGTTGCGGTTACCGACCTGCCGTCGTCCGACCATTTGGGGTTCATAAAAAAAAGATTGTTTTCGGTTGAAAATGTTGAAATCACCTTACCCGAAAAAGCATCAACAATTACCAACGAATAAGTGCCTGTTTCCGAAACCGAAACGGCAACTATTTTGGAGGCATCGGGCGACAGGTCGGGTGCGAAAAGTTTTGTTTTTGAGGTTACGCCGGTTAACCGTTTTGTTTTAAAGTTATAAATTTTAATGATGGAAAAGTTGCGATTGCTCCATCTTTTATCGTATTGTTTTTCGTTCCAGCAAATCAAACTGTCGTTGGCCGAAAGAGATTCGGTGTAATCAAATCCCGGAGTAAAAATCACCTTCTCTTCTCCGTCGGGAAAAATTCTCACAAAACGGTTTATATCGTCGATACCCGTTTTTTCGGCTATTATGCTGCCGTCGTTCAACATTACCGGAAAGCGGTAATTTGTAAATGAGCGGGGTCTTTTTTTAATCTTCAGATATTCCGTAGCAGTTACGTTTTTTATGGCTGCTTCCCGTTTCCATCCGGCCTGTAGCGTGTTCATCACTTTATGGTAATATTTTACCTTTCGCAAACCCGAATATTTTTTAAGTCCGTTAACAAAGGGTTTTAAAATATACGGCCTTCGGGCAACCCTGTCCATTGCCAGAGCCCACATTTCGTATCCGTAATTTTGTACGCCGTATTGTACCAGCTGATATCCCAGCGTATAGTGATCGGGGACATAATCGCGGTATGAACCGAGAACAGCTTTGTCGTAAGGATAAACCCGCTTTTCGAGGATTTGCGCTTTTAAATCCATCCAAAATGACGGCATCCTTCCCCTTCCGCTTTTACTGTAAACGGTTTCGTTGTAAACAGCATCACCCTCAACAAACCACATGGGAACAAACATTCCGAAAAGCGCCATAGGCCCCGATTGCCCGAAAATATAGTAAAAGGCTTTGCCGACCCCCTGATAAAGTTTTCGCATCTGGGCAAAGTGGCGGTATTCGTGAAGCGACAACTGGTATTGCCATATTTGAGGGTATAGGTTTTGGTCGGGAATTTCAAAAAAGTCGCCATGCAACGGGGCCGGTAAAACCATGGCATTGGCCCAGGTGCTTTTTGTGTGCAGCACAATGGTAAAAGGTTTTACATCTTTAGTTAGCCATGTTGACAATGTTGCTTTTCGCGATACCTCCAGTGTATTGGCATACAACCGTGCTCCGGCAGCATAACCTTCGGGAAATATAATTTTGAAATGGGGAGATTGCACCTCCTTCCAGCGTACCGATGCCGGATCCTGGCCTACAATGTAAAACTGCGAAAAAGCCGTTTTGGAAAACAGAAAAACAAAAAAGGTAAGAAAGTAAACAAGCTTTTTCATGTTGTACCATTATGAATGGTGGTAAAAGTAGTAATTTGCCGGAAACCTTTTAACTTAGCAAAATGAATTTTAAACAACCATTAATTAAGGGAAAACTAATACGCCGTTACAAGCGTTTTTTGGCTGATGTTGAGCTGGAAAACGGCGACGTGGTGATTGCCCATTGCACCAACTCGGGCTCCATGAAAAGCTGTATCGAAGCGGGGGCACCCGTTTACCTGACACCGGTTAACGACCCCAAACGTAAAACCCGCTTTACCTGGGAAATGATTTATATTAACAACAGCTGGATAGGAATCAACACCTCCATACCCAATTTGCTGGCTTATGAATGGATACGGGATGGAAAAATTGACGGGTTAAAAGGTTACACCACGGTAAAGCGGGAGGTGAAGTTTGGCGACAGCCGTTTTGATATTTATGCCGAAAACGAACATGAAAGATGCTTTGTGGAGGTAAAAAACGTTACCATGAAAGAAGGCAATACGGCACTGTTTCCCGATGCCGTTACTTCGCGCGGCAGGAAACACCTCGAAACCCTGGCTAAAGTTAAACAAGAGGGTATCAGGGCAGTGATGCTATATGTTATCCAGCGGATGGATGTGGAGGCTTTCGGTACGGCAAATCACATTGACCCCGATTATGCCGACACGCTGGCACGGGTATATAAACAAGGTGTTGAAATCATTCCCGTTCAGGTAAAGGTTACTCCCCGCAACATTGACTTTTGGCGGATTTTACCATTTACCATTTAACAACCGCAAAAATTCCATTATACTGCACACACCCGAACACATCAGCAAGCACAGGCAGACAACCAAAGAGCAACATTAACATATGCTCCTGCTTCTACTTTGGTCACAAATAAATAACTTTATGATTGGTGATTGATTATCCGGCAACATAATACTTTTAACCACAAAACCGTTACACTATTCGTAAACCGGATAACATTTTTATCAATATCTGTCGATACAGTTTAAATCGCCAAAGGCGGTTTTCAAACGCTCAATAACCGAAACCTCTCCTTCGCGGAGCCATTTGCGGGGATCGTAATATTTTTTATTGGGATTGTCATCACCTTCGGGATTTCCAATCTGGCCCTGCAGATAATCGTGATATTTGGCTTCGTACTTTCTAATACCATCCCAAAATGCCCATTGTGTATCGGTATCGATGTTCATTTTAATTACGCCATACGAAACCGCCTCTTTAATTTTTTCAGGTTCCGAACCGGAGCCGCCGTGAAATACAAAGCTTACGGGTTTTTTACCGGTATTGTATTTTTTCTCGATATACTCCTGCGAGTTATGCAAAATTACCGGTTCAAGTTTAACGTTTCCGGGTTTGTAAACTCCGTGTACATTACCAAAAGCAGCGGCAATGGTAAAGTTTGGACTTACCGAAAGCAGGGTTTCGTAAGCCAGCGCCACCTCTTCGGGCTGTGTATATAGTTTTGACGAGTCAATACCACTGTTATCAACTCCGTCCTCTTCGCCACCGGTAATGCCCAGTTCAATTTCGAGGGTCATGCCCATTTTGTTCATTCGTTCAAAATAGCGTTTTGAAATTTCCAGGTTTTCTTCCAGCGTCTCTTCCGAGAGATCGAGCATATGTGAGCTGAAAAGCGGTTTACCGTTTTCTTTAAAAAACTGTTCGCCGGCATCCAGTAATCCGTCAATCCAGGGCAACAATTTTTTAGCGGCATGGTCGGTGTGGATAATAACCGGAACACCATACAACTCCGCCAGTTCGTGAATATGTTTTGCTCCGGCAACAGCCCCTGCAATGGCGGCTTTTTGTCCGTCGTTCGATATGGCTTTGCCGGCATAAAACGAAGCCCCGCCATTTGAAAACTGAATGATAACCGGTGAGTTTACACTTTTTGCGGCTTCCATAACCGCATTTATTGAGTTGGTGCCAACCACGTTTACGGCCGGTATGGCAAAACCTTCGGCTTTAGCAATATTAAAGATGGTTTTTACATCGTCGCCCCAGACAAATCCGGGTTTAATTTTTTCTGAAATTTTGTTTGACATATTATTTCTTTTTTAAGGATTATCGTTTGCGCAAATATATGAATTATAGAACGATGAATTTGTATTCGCGCACCAACAAGCGGTATGTTTATGAAAATTTAATAATAGCGATTCGCTTTACTGTACCGAAAACGTTTTCGGAAAACCTATTGCTTATTATTATTTCGATTTTTAAACAATTCCAGTTGATGATGTATAATTGTAATCAGTTCACCTTTATTAATAGGCTTTGTTAAATAATCATCAAATCCTTCGTTTAAAAACCGGTCGCGGTCCGAATCCATGGCATAAGCGGTTTGAGCCACAAACGGAACATTACGGTATTGGGGATAATCTTCTCTGATTTTTTGCATTAATATAATGCCATCCCATGGTGGCGGCAGGTTAATATCGAAAAGCATGATATCAAACACCTTACCCTTTTTATGGTACTCGTCAATAATTTGTAACGTTTCTTCACCATCCACTGCTGTTGTTACGTTTCCCGTATTTTTAAGCATGGTTTCTATTACCAGACGGTTCATCCTGTCATCTTCCACCAGAAAAATATCAACACCCGGTTTTTTTGTTTCAGTTACCATTTTTTGCGGTTTATGTTTAACGGTTCCCTTACCATGTCCTGCCGCAGGCAAATAAATGGCAATGGTAATTACACCCTCTTTGTTATCAATATTGATTTTACCGTGCATTCCCCCAACCAGATCCGATGCCGTACTCAACCCTATGATTCGCGCCCCTTCCTCCTTATCCGTTAAATAATAGCCTGTTGATAGTGCATTGTTTAAAACCCCGGGGTCATCATCCTGATGCAACTTACCCTGATATGAAATGGCAATCACAATCTCATCCGAAGCAGAGACATGTTTTGCACTAATTTCAATATTACCCTCTTCGATACTTCCCGACGCATTAAATACCAGCTCATTCAATACACGTTTCAATTTTTCCTTATCGGCTTTTACATCCGGAATATTTTGCTCAATCAATGTTTTTAATATAACCCTGTTTTCATCAATCAGATGGTGCATAAACTGCTTAACGGATGCAAACAGTTCGGCAACATTTACCGGCTGTATTGAAAAACTCAGCACATTGATGTTTGAGCTTGCCATATCCACAATATTTTCCAAAATAATATCAAGCTGCGATATTTTTGCAAACAACTCCGCAGCATTATTGGTAAGTTCTTCATTGTCCAGCTCTTTTACTTCCGTTTTAAGCTCAAGGGCAAAACCCATTATTGAATTTAACGCCGTCCTCAAATCGGGACCCAGTCCGCTTAAAAAAGCATGTCGCCGGTAAAGCTTCTCTTCAAGATTATTCAGCTCTTTTTTCAGTTTTAGATGTTTTTTTCTAATGGATTCAACTTTCTCCTCCTCCACCGATGTTTTGCTTAATATTATCTTTTCAAGCTCCGCTTCAACCTCTTGATTTTTATTTTTTATGATTTCAACCTCCCTCTGATAACGGAACTTTTTTTGACGAACCGTAACAAATTTTTGATGCAACCTCCACAGATATACCACCGAAAGCAATAACAAAATCAGTAAGATTATAAGAAAGTGACGGGTTGTAAAAGAGAAATGATGACTTTCCGTATCCATGGCTTTTTTTGTTATACCATGCAAAAACTGTTTACCCGTAACCTGCGGAAACTGTTTTAACCGGCGGGCATAAAGCATTAAATACTTTTCTGCTTTTTCATCATTATTCAGGCTGTAATAAATATCGGCAATCTTTTTTGTGGTCCGCACCTTTAACTGAAACCCCGTAACGGAATCGGGAAGGTTTATCAATGCTTCATAGTAATGCAAACTTCTGTTAACCGACAACCCTCCGGCAAGGCTGCCAAGGGTATCGTAAAGTTTTGCCTTTTCTTTTAAAGAGGCACCGGGTAACAGGTTTTCAAGGCTGTCGATTAAAAGCGTTGTTTGAAGTTCAGACAAAAAAGGCTTGTTTTGTCCGGAAAGCATTAACTGAAACAGGGTAAAAAAAACAAATACAAACAACAATCCTTTTTTTCTCACGCGCAGCTTTTTAATTTAGCTCAAATTTACGAACTTTTTTTATTTTTTTATCTTTTCACCCTTTTTATATCTTAACAGCATATTATAATTTTGATATTCAGATAAATAATAAATATATGATTAAAAAAGTACTAATTGCCAACAGGGGTGAAATCGCCATCAGGGTAATGCGTTCGTGCCGCGAAATGGGTATTAAGTCGGTAGCCGTTTATTCGGAAGCCGACCGCGACTCGTTGCATGTAAGGTATGCCGACGAGGCATATTTAATAGGCCCTGCCCCCTCGAGCGAAAGCTATCTGGTAGCAGATAAGATTTTTGAAGTTGCCAAAAAATCGGGTGCCGATGCCATCCATCCGGGATACGGTTTTTTATCGGAAAATGCCGACTTTTCCGACAGATGTAAAGAGGAGGGAATTATTTTTATCGGCCCTTCATCGTTTGCCATTAACACCATGGGCGATAAAATTACCGCCCGCCAAACCATGTTAAAGGCCAATGTTCCGGTGGTTCCGGGTACAACCGAACCCATTACCGATACCGACAAAGCCATTGAGGTGATTAAAGAAATTGGTTTACCGGTGATGATAAAAGCCAGTGCCGGTGGCGGCGGAAAAGGAATGCGACTGGTTAAAAAAGAGGAAGATATTGTTTCGTCGGTTAATGCGGCACGGTCGGAAGCAAAAGCTTCGTTTGCCAACGATGCCGTTTACATCGAAAAGTACATCGACTCGCCTCACCACATCGAGTTCCAGATTTTATGCGACAACCACGGCAACTGCGTGCACCTTTTTGAACGCGAATGCTCCGTACAGCGCCGTCATCAAAAAGTGGTCGAGGAAACCCCTTCGCCGTTGATGACTCCCGAAGTAAGAGCCGAAATGGGACGACACGCCGTTATGGCTGCCAAAGCGGTAAACTATTCGGGTGCCGGAACCATCGAATTTATTGTTGACAACGACCTTAACTATTATTTTCTGGAGATGAACACACGGCTTCAGGTTGAACACCCCGTTACCGAAGAGGTGGTTGGCGTTGACCTTGTAGCCGAACAGATAAGAATTGCCAACGGCGAAAAGTTAAGATTTAAACAGGAAGAACTTTCGCAACGCGGGCATGCCATTGAGGTTAGAATATATGCCGAAGACCCCGAAAATAACTTTATGCCGAGTCCGGGCAAAATCAAAACATTAAAAGAACCGCTGGGCCCCGGTATTCGCCACGACGGATACATCTACTCGGGTTATGAAATTCCCATGCACTACGACCCGATGATCTCAAAAATGATTGTTTGGGCCGACAACCGCAAGGATGCCATTAACCGGATGAAAAGAGCATTGACTTCTTATGTGCTGGCCGGTGTTAAAACCTCCATCCCTTTCCTGAAAAAGGTAATGGAAGCTCCCGATTTTGTGGAGGGCAAATACAGCACCCACTTTATTGAGAAAAATCAGGATATCCTTCATCCCGATACGGATGCCACGGAAGAGGAGACGGACCTTGCTGCCATATCGGCATACCTCGACTTTTTAAATCAACAGGAAAAAGCAGCTCCGGTAAGTAATAACGAGGGCAGCAAAAATCCATGGAAGGAATTTGGCCGCAGAAAAGGTGTTTTACGCTTATAAATCAGAAATATCATGTTTGAAATAAATATAAACGACAACGAATATAAAATCGAAATACTGGAACGAAACGGAAACAAAGTTAAAGTTTCCATTGGCGACAGGGTTTACGATTTGGATGTGATTGAACCCGAACCGGGCGTATTCTCGTTTTTACACAATGGTAAATCGATGGAATACAACTTTTTTACCAAAGAAGACGACAAAAAGAAATACGATGTGGTTTCGGGCGACAAAAGCTGGCAGGTTGAAATAATCGACCCGCAACGCCGCTACAGGAAAAACCGTGCCGGTGACGATGACGACGGGGGCAGCTTTATTTCAACCCCCATGCCCGGACAGGTGGTGAAAATACTTGTTAAGGAGGGCGACGAAGTTCCGGCAGGTACAACGGTAATCATTATTTCGGCCATGAAAATGGAAAGCGAATACAAAGTGGCCGTTGACCGTAAAATTAAAGAGGTACTGGTAAAAGAAGGTGATAATATTGACGGCGACCAGCCTTTAATTACTTTTGAAAATTAGCAAAAAGAAAATCATTAAAACACATTAATATGCCTTTAAGAGAAAAAATTAAACAGCTTGAAGAAAAACACCGGTTAGCCGAACTGGGTGGCGGTCAGGCACGTATAGATAAACAACATAAAGCAGGCAGGAAAACGGCACGCGAACGTTTGCTGGATTTATTTGACCCGGGCACCTTTGTGGAAACCGACAAATTTGTGGTACACAAAACCACCGATTTCGGCATGGCCGATAAAAAATTTCTCGGCGACGGCGTTGTAACGGGTTACGGCAAAATTGACGGCCGGCTGGTTTATGCCTTTTCGCAGGATTTTACCGTTTTCGGAGGCTCTTTGAGTCGTACCAATGCCAACAAGATCATCAAAATAATGGATTTGGCGCTTAAAATGGGAGCTCCGGTAATCGGCCTTAACGATTCGGGCGGAGCACGTATTCAGGAAGGGGTTGAAAGCCTTGCCGGATATGCCGATATTTTTTATCGTAACGTACGAAGCTCGGGTGTTATTCCGCAAATATCGGCCATCCTCGGGCCCTGTGCCGGTGGCGCGGTATATTCGCCGGCCATTACCGATTTTATTATGATGGTTAAAGAAACCTCGTACATGTTTGTTACAGGCCCCGACGTTATTAAAACCGTAACCCACGAAGAGGTTACCATGGAAGACCTTGGCGGTGCCATGACCCACAACAAAAAAAGCGGCGTGGCCCATTTTACGGCCGAAAACGACGAGCAGGCCATGATGATGATTCGTGAGCTGATGAGCTTTATCCCTTCCAACAATATGGAAGAGGCTCCCTTAAAAGTTTGTACCGACGACCTTACGCGTGAAGAGCCCAAACTGGACGATATTGTACCGGTTGACCCCAACAAACCGTACGACATGAAAGAGATCATTACGGCAGTAATCGACAACGGTCATTTTCTTGAGGTTCAACCCTATTATGCTCAAAATATCATTGTAGGATTTGCACGTATCGGCGGCCGTTCGGTGGGTATTGTGGCCAATCAGCCCGCCATGCTTGCCGGTGTGCTTGATATCGACAGCTCCATTAAAGCCGCACGCTTTGTAAGGTTTTGCGATGCCTTTAATATTCCGCTGATTGTTTTTGAAGATGTTCCGGGATTTTTACCGGGTACCACCCAGGAATACGGCGGCATCATTAAACACGGTGCTAAATTGCTTTATGCCTTTGCCGAGGCAACGGTTCCCAAAATTACGGTTATTACCCGTAAAGCATACGGCGGTGCTTATGACGTAATGAACAGCAAACATATTGGTGCCGATGTAAACTTTGCTTATCCCACGGCTGAAATTGCCGTAATGGGCCCCGACGGAGCCGTAAACATCATATATCGCGGTGAAGATGAGGAGTCACGGAAAAAGCGGGTTGCCGAATATCGCGAGAACTTTGCAAGTCCGTACCGTGCTGCCGAACTGGGCTACATTGATGAAATCATTTATCCGCGGGAAACAAGAAAAAAACTTGTTCAGGCATTGGAGATGACCAAAAACAAGTCGGAGAGCAATCCTCCGAAAAAACACGGCAACATTCCGTTATAGTTTTAAACGAAATAATTGAGATAAAAAAAGTTCACGGTTACAACCGTGAACTTTTTTTGTGCAAAATTTTGTGAGCCGTTATCAGGTTACCCGGCAAACGCCGGATGACAGCCCGGGTTACTTATCATTAAAGCATTACTTAGAATTTGTTTCCAGATTACGCAGCCTTAATTCAAAATTCTGCAGTTGCTGTTTAAGCATGTCGTTTTCATTTTTTAGCAGCGTATTTTCTTCTTTAATTTTACCAATTTCATCCTGCTGCTCCTGTACCGCTTTTACCAGAGGTACCACAAACTCACTATAACGCAATGTATAAAGGTCTTTATCATTATCGGGAATATCCACTCCGCTGAATTCATAATTCAACTCATGGGCAGCTTTGGCAACATCCTGTGCCAGAAAACCGGTCATCCGTTTTTGTTCTATATCATATTTCTTTTCCCAGTCACTCATTTTACCGGCTTTCTCTCCATAGATCATTTTGTTTTGACGGTGAATGTTAAGGTTGTAGGTAACCGGTT
>CAYNVN010000021.1:0-32932 GCA_964400655.1 uncultured Lentimicrobiaceae bacterium | reverse complement strand
TGCTCTTTATATTGGGGAAGATAAAGTCGGACAATTCCTCCCCAACATCCTCCTCGACTACCTCTACCGTTTCGAGTGGGAGGGCGAATGCTCGGGGCCGGATAACGCCATCCGCTTTAAACCCAATTTCATGTTCCCCGACTCCATACTCTGGAACTTTGGCGACCCTGCCTCCGGTGCCGACAGCATCTCGCACCAACTGTCGCCTGTACATGTTTTTTCTGCCGGTGGCGAATATGAAGTTGCGGCCGACGTGTGGTACCCGCCCGACACAGCCAACCCCTTTGGCAGGTACGAACACACCTCACGGGTGGTTACCGTTAAACAATCGCCCCTGCCTGATTTAGGGCCGGACACCCTTATTTGTAAAGATGCCGCCATAGAGCTTAACGGCGGCGCAGGCGAAGGAAGCTATTATTGGAGCACCGGTGATTTCGGAATGAACGACAGCCTGATTACCGTAGCCGACACAGGTACTTATTGGGTTAAAGTGAATGCGCCAAACGGTTGTTCCTCCTCCGATTCTGTTTTCGTGGGATGGAATCCTCCCGCCTTGTTTTTAGAAGACAACCTTGTCATCACTCCCACCTCCTGCAACGCAAGTTCGGGTAGCATAACGGGGTTGCAGGTGCAGGGCGTGCAGCCGATGGCTTTGGCATGGCAGGATGCCGACGGAAACATCCTTGGCACTCAGCCGGATATTTCGGGACTGGGGGTAGGTAACTACTACCTGCAGGTTACCGATGGCAACGGATGCGTTACCTTGTCGGACTCCTACACCATCACCGATGCAGGCGATATTGTGGTGGACACGGTTACTTTTATGCCGGAACATTGTAATCTGGCTGACGGCAGCATTACCATTACAGCGCATTCGGAAGCTACTTCGTTTTTTAACTACTCCGTCAACGATGGAAACTCCTGGCAGGTGAACGATTCGGTTTTTAACGGTTTGATTTCGGGAAGCTACATCATCCGGGTGAGCGATACCAACGGCTGCCAAAGCGTGTACAACTACAATCCCGTGGAAGTGGATAAGGTACCGCCGCCTTTGGCAACCTCCGTTACCGTTACCGATGAAACCAACCACGATCAAAATGGCAGCATTGTTCTTACGGCCACCGGCAGCGGAACACTATCCTTTTCCATCGACAACGGAAACTCGTTTCAAAATAACGGAAGTTTTTCGGGGTTGACAGCAGGAGTCTATACCTGCATGATAATAGATGATTTTGGGTGCGACACCTCTTTCGAGGTAACGGTAAACCGCCTCAGCACACATGTTCTGGAAGCCTTGGCCGGCGACGGGCACACCTGCTTGGGCAAAGCGGCACTGGTACCGCTGGTGGTATCGGGCTTCGACAGTGTAAAACGCTTCAGGGTGGAGGTAACCTACGACAGCTCGGTGCTGTCAGTTACCGGATATCAAAATGTTGACCCCTCCATCCAAAGCAACCTCTCGGTGCAGGCCGTGCAAAACAACAACAGGGTAATTGCCTTGTGGGAAAACAACCGGCCCGTTACATTAAACAACAACACTACCCTTTTCAACCTGCTGTTTGAAGGCAAAAAGGAGGGCTACTCCTCCGTTGACTGGGCGCACAGTGCAGGGCAAAGCAACTTTGTCAACGCGGCAGGCGAGGTTATCAATACCGAGTTTGTTACAGGCAACGTTCGTATTTTTTCCACACCACAGATTTTGTTGGCAGACCGGCAAAAGGTATGCGAAAACGAAAACCTCTTTATCTCGCCTTTTGTATCGGGGGGAAGCGGGGCTTACAGCTACTCGTGGCAGGGCCCCGGCGGGTTTACTTCCGACAACGACCTGCTGTGGATAAACAACGTGCAGCAAAGCATGGAAGGCTCATACAGTTTTACCGTTACCGATACCATCAACTGCGAGGAGAGCAAAACAATACAGGTTACCGTGGAGACTGCCCCGGTGGTATCGTTTGCCCATGAAGATACCCTGTTTTTATCGCCCGGCGACCTGTTGGATGCCCAAACAGCGGCAGCAGCTTACCTGTGGAACACGGGCGATACAACCGCAGCTATCCGTATCGACACCACGGGAATATACTGGCTGAAGTCAACCGGAAGCAACGGATGTAAAAGTCTCGACACGGTGCGGGTACTTTGGGGAGGCGTGCCCTTTTTTATCCCCAACGCCTTTACACCAAACGGCGACGGGCTAAACGATGTTTTCAAGGTAATACCCCGTTACGACTACGTGAGGGATTACGTGCTGCAGATTTACAACCGGTGGGGTGAACAAATTTTTGAAACCTCGGGAAGCAACAACGGATGGAACGGCACTTTTAAAGGAAAACCGGTAGAGCACGGAACCTACATCTATCGTATTGCCTACCGCGATTTTCAAACAAAAAAAACAATGGTGGTGCAGGGTACGGTGGTGGTGGTGAAATAACCTTTAAATTCCAAATGATGACAAGAAAATCCTTAATTTTGCTCATTGGCATAAAACAACAATTTCATTATGAACGAAAACCTGGACAGCACCGGCGCATCATTTTCAAAAATCGAATCGGAAATAGAAAAAGTTCTGAGGCCATCGGAATTTGACAGCTTTGCCGGTCAGCCGCAGGTAGTTGAGAACCTGAAGATTTTTGTTGAAGCATCACGGCAGCGGGGCGATGCCCTTGATCATGTACTGCTTCACGGCCCGCCCGGACTGGGAAAAACCACCCTGTCGTACATTATTGCCAACGAACTGGGCGTAAACATTAAAGTAACTTCAGGTCCTGTGTTGGACAAACCCGGCGATTTGGCAGGACTGCTTACCAATCTCGAAGAAAACGACGTACTGTTTATCGATGAAATCCATCGGTTAAGTCCTGTGGTAGAGGAATATCTCTACTCCGCCATGGAAGATTACAAAATAGACATTATGATAGAAACCGGCCCCAATGCACGGTCGGTGGAAATTTCGTTAAACCCTTTTACGCTTATTGGTGCCACCACCCGCTCGGGCCTGCTTACGGCTCCATTGCGCTCAAGATTCGGCATCAATTCGCGGCTTTCCTACTACAACACCGAAACACTGGCTCACATTGTACGGCGTTCGGCCTCCATTATAAAAGTTAAAATTGAAGAAGACGCATCTTTCGAAATTGCCGGCCGTAGCCGGGGAACACCCCGTATTGCCAACCTTTTGTTACGTCGTGTACGTGATTTTGCCCAAATAAAAGGAAGCGGAACCATCGACATGGATATTACCAAAGTAGCGCTGAAGGCCCTTAATGTTGACAGCCACGGGTTAGACGAAATGGACAACCGCATATTAAGCACCATTATTGAAAAATTTAAAGGCGGGCCGGTGGGCATTACCACCATTGCCACGGCAGTGGGCGAAGAGGCCGGAACCATTGAAGAGGTGTACGAACCTTTCCTTATTCAGGAAGGTTACCTGATGCGTACACCCCGGGGAAGAGAAGTTACCGAAATGGCTTACAAGCATCTTGGCAAAGTGAAAAATCCTGAACAGGGAAAATTGTTTTAAACGACTTCTTAAAAACCAATTGATGTCCGATACGCAATATTCCATTTCCGGTTTTATCAAGCAGGAAGCCAAAAACCTGGGTTTTTTTGATTGCGGAATATCAAAAGTCCGCTTTTTAAAGGAAGATGCGGAACGGGTTGAGCAATGGCTCGAAAACGGACATCATGCCACCATGAATTACATGGAACGAAACAGAGAAAAACGATACAACCCCGCTGTTTTGGTGGAGTCGGCCAAAAGTGTGATTTCGGTATTATACAACTACTATCCCAAAACAAAAATTCCGGAAAAGAACAATTATAAAATTTCAAAATACGCTTACGGAAAAGATTACCATTTCATCATTAAAGAAAAACTTAACCGGCTGCTTTTAAAAATTGAAGAAAAAACAGGCAAACGTACCGCCCGCATTTTTGTTGATTCGGCACCGGTTTTAGACCGTGCATGGGCCGCTCAAAGCGGATTGGGATTTATTGGTAAAAACACTTTATTGATTAATAAAAAAGGGGGATCTTTCTTTTTTATCGGACAGATTATTATCGACCTTGAGCTGCAATACAACGAGCATCCCGATTTTACCAACCATTGCGGAACCTGTACCGCCTGCATTGATGCCTGCCCTACACAAGCCATTAAACCTTTTGAAGTGGATGCGGGAAAATGTATATCATTTCTTACCATTGAAAACCGGAACGAAATCCCGCCTCAATTTAAAGGAAAACTAAAAAACCGGATATTCGGTTGCGATATTTGTCAGGATGTTTGTCCGTGGAACCTGCGCTTTGCCCGGCCACACAACGAACCGCTATTTGAACCTTCGGAACAACTGCTTGCCATGCGCAAACCCGACTGGGAAAACCTCGACAAGCCAACCTTTAAAAAACTGTTTAAACACACACCGGTAGAACGCACCGGCTACAAAGGGCTGATGAGGAATATCAAATATATTTCCGGCAAATAGCCGCCCTAAAACAGTCGGACAATATATTGTATTAAAAAATAAAATAACCGAAACCACGATGTTTATCCATATTATCCCGTCACTTCGACGACCATCATTCACTCGTCATTTCGACGACGAAGGAGGAGGCCTGCCCGAATGCATAAGCAGGCGGGCCTGCCCGTCCGGCAGGCGGGAATCCCCTACTTTGAATGACTGTAATCTCTTTTGCCTAAGAGGCAGGCTGCTGCTCAGGAGACCCCTCAGTCGTACCTCCTTCGGGGTGACGGTGAGGCTTGCGGGTTGGGTAAGCCCGTCTTAACATTCGGGCAGGCAAATCAAAAATCATAAATCAAAAATTTGCAATCATAAATCAAAAGTATTTGAAGTTTGGAGTGCCTAAAGTTTGGAGTGCCTAGAGTTAAAACTACGTCGTTCATTCATTACCCCGTCATTCCGACGACCGTAGGGAGGAGGCCTGCCCTGCCGGCAGGCTGGAATCCCCTGCTATAAATGCCCGAACTCTCTTTTGTTTCTAGGGGAAGGTTGATGTTGGGGAGATCCCTCAGTCGTACCTCCTTCGGGATGACGGTGGGGCTTACGGGAGGGGTAACAAGCAACAAGCATCCAGCATCCAGCAACAAAACTAAAACTTCTGAACTTTTAAACCTCTGAACTTCTCAACCTTTCCGGACTCCCAACACAAGCCTTCGTTCGACCGAAAAGGTTTCCTTTGCGCCTCTGTGCCTTAGCGGTTCAAGCATCAAGCAACAAGCAACAAGCATCAAGCAACAAGCATCAAGCAACAAGCAACCTCACTCCAACAAAGCCTATTTTCGTTTTTCGACGGATGTCAACTCTTTTACAATATAATTAATATCACCGAACGGGTCCGGTTCATCACGAATGATTTTAGCATAAACGCCCGGCATTTGGTCAATCATCCACAACTTAACTTTAGCATCGCCGTCGATGCCTTCAACCACGGTACAATCAAATTCACCGGCCGGAACTTTTATTTTTTCCTTACCCGTAACCCGGTAAAGATAGATATCCTCGAACGGGAAAAAATTATTATAGCTGTTTTGCAACTCTCCTTTCACATTTTGCGAATATTGCATGGTATCTCCGTTATCAATCGACAGATTGGTATAAACCACCGACATATCATCCGGATTTACCTTAATTTTCGAAACCAATGTTGTATAAAGAAAAACCCCAACATCGGGCAGCCAGACACCTCTTCTGAACTTCAGCTCTTTTACAGGTTCCAAAACCGTAATTAACCTGTCGGTACCTCCTTCAATCCAGGGAAGTTTCGATTCATCCGGTGATTCCTCGGGAAACTCATCTTCCTTGTATGTTAACCGTTCAACTTTTATTTCAGGTTCTTTGGTAAACGAAAGCTGTTTATTGTTCCCGAAATCCATCGAAAGTTTATCGCCCGAAATATCCACGTTACATTTTCCTCTCAGCAGTCGCGAAAACCCCATAATAATCATCGATTTATCTTTCGGATAATACAACCATCTGCTGTGGGCTCTGTCGATTGAACCGTCGCCGGTTGACAAAACCAGCAGCGAATCTGGTGCGGTAAACTTAAGGAAAACCTCTCCTCCGTTTTCATTTTTACCGTGCCATACACCCTCAACCGGTAATTTTAAATTATTTGTTTCTATCTCCTTGCGGTCAACCCTGTCGTAATACATCTTAACACCATCACGCGTAACCACAAGATTTGTTTTGGTAAGTTTTTCAATTTTGGCAGGGCCGTTAAAATCCTTATCCATTTTTGAATTCATTACTATTGATTTCGACCCTTCATCATATTTCCATGTACCAACCGGTATTCCCATCACCTCCATGGAACCATCATCTTTAAAATTCGTTATAAAATAAGGCTCCTGAACTCCTTCGGCGGTTTCCACTTTAGTCATCAGCCAGCTGCCAACAATCTTTGATTTTTGAGCCTGAACCGTCAGAGTAAAAAGAATGATTGTAAAAAAGAAAATCGATTTTTTCATAATTCCAATACGATTAATTGTTAAAATTCCGATAAAAGTAATAAAATAAAAACCGGCTCTGTATCATGCCCAAAACAAATATGATTTTAAAGAAAGATAAATTTGACTTTTGTTAACAAGTATGTTAACTTTGCCACATGATCAGGGAAATTAAGTTTTATAAAAATTACTTTATCAACTTTTATATTACCCTGGATATTAAGGTTCAATCAAAAATTGATTATGTTTTTAAATTAATCAGCACCATTGAAAGAGTCCCTGAAAAATATTTAAAACATATTGAAAATACAAACGGGCTTTACGAAATAAGAATAAAATACGGAGGTGATATTTTTAGAATATTTTGCTGTTTTGATGAAGGTAGCGTAATAATACTTTTTAACGCATTTCAAAAAAAGAGTCAAAAAACTCCAAAAAAAGAGATTGAAAAAGGAATAAAGCTTAAAAACGAATATTTTCAAAACAAATTAAAGGAGAAGAAGAATGAAAACAATAAAAGAAGCAACAAGCTATAGCGAATTGTTAGATATAAAATACGGGAAACAGGGAACCGCTAAAAGGGATGAGTTTGAAGAAAAATCCAAAGCATTCGTCATAGGAGAAATGATTAAAGAAGCGAGAAAAGAGGCCCGTTTAACCCAGGATGATTTGGCAAAAAAAACCGGAACGAAAAAAAGCTACATTTCCAGACTTGAAAACGGAAAAATAGACATTCAAATTTCTACCCTTTTTAAAATATTTGAAGAGGGATTAGGTAAAAAAATCAGCCTGACAATCATATAACTTAAAACCGGTATTTTCTGTTCATAAAAACCGGGTAACCCAATATGTGCTTAAGTCCATTATTAATTAACACTGCCGTTTAATTCAAGCAGGGCACGTTCAATAATTTCATCTTTTGTTTTATCGGTGGTATCAAGTGCTACCGGAATATCAGGATAATGGCCGTCATCCCAATGATTGCCATTGAGATCAATAAATTCGGAAGTTGACAAATCCCAATGCCAGCCGTTGGCCAAAAAACCATCGGCAACCGAGCCGGCACCGCCTCCCGATTTTTGTCCCATAAATGTAATATTATCAAGCGGATCAAGGTTATACATCAGTGTTGTTGTGGCACTAAAGCACCAAACATCGGTTAAAACCATAACCGGTTTTAAAAACAGCTTATCGCCTGAAGCAGGCCGTAAATAAAGTTTGCTGTTAACAAAATCATCTTTTCCCGGCCCGTTTTTAAAACGTTCGTAACCTATATAAACCTCTTTATCGGTAAAATAAGATGCGAATCTAACAGCCATTTTCGGATCGCCGCCCGTATTATCCCTAACATCAAAAATCAACCCCTTGTCGTTTTTAAAGGTGGAAAATATGTTTTCTATTTCACTATCCGAAAACTGGTACATCCAGCTGCCTATTCTTAAATAGCCAATATCATCCGACTGGGGAAGGTGCCCGTAAACAGCTTTTGTATAGCCGTTTTCATCTTTTAGCCAAACAATATCAGGAGCAACATTTTCGCCCACATAATAATTTCGCAACACATCAAAATCTATTGCATCGGGATAGCCCGAGTAAAAATCATACATAAAAGTGGTATCATGCTTGCTTAAATCGGAGTGTCCGTCACGAAGCCTGTTTGTTATAATGGTCAGTTTTGCAAACAGTTCGTCTTCACTTATATTATCGGTAATGGTGGCACCAATTGAGTCCTGAAGGTGGTCAATATCAACTCCTTTAAACTCAAGCATGGCAAATTTCTCACGCACCAGCTTAGCGTATTCGTTAAATATATCGATATTGGAGGTACCGGGGTTGGGTTTCATAAAAACCTTTTCGCACCCCGAAATCATCAATAATGTTACTGCAAAAAACAGGATTGTTATTCTTTTCATATTGCTAATTATCAATTACCGGTTTATTTTTCTCTGTGAATGATATTAAATCTGAAAACCAAATTGTGCATGGCCCACGTGGTTGGATAGCCCGAAACTTCCGAAAAGCGCCGCATCTCCCAGTTATAAGCAACCGAAATACGCTTTTTATACATAAACAAAAACTCCGTCTTCAAAATAAAGTTGTTTCCAATGTAACAAAAGGCAAAATAGGGATAGGACGACGGATCGCCAAGTGCCGGGTCCTGATAATCCACTTCACCGTTATTAATTCTGTTGGGACTGTAATTCATGGCAAAAGCCGGTAATTCATTTTGAAACCCCAACAGGAAAAGGTCGCCAATTGCCATAAAACGCCATTGATCATTAATATTGGTTTGATAGATAACCGAACCGTACAGATAATTTCCTGCCGAAGCAACCGTTGAATTATTAGAAAGGTTTGCATATATCCTAAAATAGTTGTCAAAAGCATCAATCCTGCCCCCCACATAAAAATGGTTGTTTATACCCTTTAAATATTTAAAATAAACATTTCCGTACATTACGGTAGCTTTTCCCTCATCGTGCGTTTTTGCATGATCAATGGTAATGTTAAAAACACTACCCGCTTCCCAAAAATGCTTTCCTCTTTTTTGGTGGCTGAATCCCAATTTAAAATTACCCCCGAAGCCGCATTGCTGAACATTTGAATAATCCACATCCTGATAATCACTATAGGATCCTCCAAGATTAATGTAAAAGTTTTTGATGATTGTTTTATCGCTTTTTTCAACCGTCTGTGTCTGCCCGGCCAGATAAAAAAAGGAAAACAGGACTAAAAAGAAGAAGTAGTGTTTTTTCATATCTTAAGGTTAATAATTAATGCCAAATATTTAATCAGCACAAAACCGCACCGTTGCAAATATATACATCTATAAACACAAATAAAAACAAAATATCTGCATTTACTACGGTATTTAACCCATACAACACCGTACAATCCCAAACTTTTCAAATTTTACCCATCAACAGGTAGGGTAAAACCGGTTTTATGCGGTACACTTACGAAACACCTAAAAACTTTATGTTATGAAAAAGTTCCGCTCAGCCAAACCGGCTCCATAAATATTTATGCCGAAGCAATACCCTTTACCCCTACATTGTTTTTAAACATCGGTTTTTAACCTTAAACAAAACCCGTTAGTCTAAAAACTAAAACCTATGTTAACATAAGTCCAATACGGCCCGTAATTAAAACTTTTACTAATTACAAACGAAATGGGCCCGATAATGGAATTATACGACAATCCTGCTCCCCAGCCGGCAAAAGCCTGTGCATCGAGATAGGTGGCATCTTCTTCGGGTTGGTCGTCAGAAACATAAACATCAAAAATAGCATTTGCTTTAGCAGTAATGTAAAAATTATTGATAAACTCATATCTGAACCCGAGCCGGTACAAAGCTCCGCTACCCAAAACCGCAAAGTTTTTTGGCAACCCCCAAAATGAAACCGAATAGTAGTCATCAATCTCGTCACTCCCGCCCAGCACAAAAGAATTAAGAAAATTCGCATTTTCGCTAAGCGAAACATAAACATCGAATTCATTAATCATATTTACCTTGCCAAATTTTGAATATCCGGCAAAACGATTACGAAACTGAAGATAATTATCAGTATTCCACGAAACAGCGCGAACACTTTCGGGTTCTCCTTCAACATTAAAATAAAACTGATAATCGGGGTTAAGATAATAGGTTGCGGTAAGTCTGTTATATATCCCTTTTTCGGGAAAATGTTTTTTGTTTAAATGGTTATAAAGCAACTTGAATGTGGCGGCTTTAGTAAACAAATCAACCTGTTTTAACAATTCTTTTTCCGATTCAACCTGTGGTTTCTGCCGTATCCATTGAGCATTAAAACCCAGCGAAACCTCCATATTTCTACCCGTAAACAACGACCATTCCAAATCGGCTTGCTGATACTTTCTCATGTATTCGGCCGATTTAATCCATGATGTTTCGTTATAAACAGGAAATATACCGGCATCAAAGGTATAACCTCCGGCAAAAGCCATAATCGATTTTTTCCCAAGAAATTTAGTAAACCTGAGTTTTACTTTCGGCAAAGTTGACAATGCCGCTTTTACTTCAAACTTTGATCCCGATATATAAAAATTACGTAAAACAAGATCTAGAATAATAGCAGCACGCGAATAGTTTGAATAGTTAACGGCAAAACCCAAACTGTTTTTATTCCTCTCCTGAAACTGATAAATAATCCTGTAATTCATCGAGTCAGCCGGTTCAATTGAATACCCGGCTTTATCAAACAAACGGGTTCCGAACAACTTTCTGCATCTTTCTTCAATATCGGTGTATTTATACCACCCTTTACGCTCACCCTGTATAAATTTCAATACCATTTGTCTGGTATATTTATCTTTAATATTGTTAATACCGAAACCCGTAATATAAAGCGAATCGGTTAACACGGCTTTTTTTATTACCGGGTTTGAAATATTGTTTAAACTGTCAGCAAGTTTTTTAAGCGTACTAAAGCTCTTTAATGCCGTAGTGTAACCTCTTTCAATAATGCTGTCCGACTTATTAAAATCAGAGGCATCATAGCCCGACAAATCGGGTTCAATATAGATATCACACTGTTTTTTCTGCTTTTCGGCATCTTTAATTCCTGCAAGCAACGAAGACTGTTTTAAAACATTAAGCAACGTATTAAGCTGTTCTTCGGACATCAACCTGCCACCGGTATATACTCCGATAACAATATCAGCGCCCATTGCTTTTGCCACATCAACCGGAAAGTTTTTTACCAGCCCTCCGTCAACCAACAGCATGTCTTTATATTTTACCGGAGCCATCACCGTTGGTATCGACATGCTCGATCGCAATGCCAAAGGCAAAAAACCCTCTTTAAAGATATAAGGATTTCCGGTTAAGATATCAACGGCAACACACCTGTAACGTATGGGAAAATCATCAAACGTTTTGTACTTTACAGAACTCCAGCCAAGCCGGTCAAACATCAATTCCAGTTCATATCCTTTTATGGCACCCGACGGCAAACGGGGTTTCCACTTATCAACCGGAAACTCCATAATATACTCATCGTAATTCTCTTTTTCATCAATATTCACCTGCTGAAGCAAAACTTTGTTACTCAAAACCCGTTTCCAGTCGATTTGCTTTACCATTTTTTCTATACTGTCCACCGATACGCCAACAGAATAATAACCGCCAACAATACTACCCATGGAAGTTCCCACAACGATATCGGGATGGATTCCCGCCTTTTCAATAACCTTTAAAACACCTATATGCGCCATTCCTTTGGCACCCCCGCCGCTCAGCACAACAGCTACCTTTGGCCGCTTTGGCAGTACCTTACTTTGGCCAAACAAACGAGCATAAACCGGGCACAGCAATATAACCACTAACAAAAAACACTTTATGTTTATTTTTAAAATCATTTACGGAACAATAATATTGTTATAACAAGTAACGCATTCCCAATTGAAATGTTACACTAATTTTCAAACATCGCAAACTATTCGGGCCAATCCTCTTATCTTTGTTCATCTATGAAAACAATTTCTAAAACAGTAACGTTTACCTTCATCATTTTTTGCCTCCTTTTTGTTCCGTTAAAAGCACAAACAACATTTTATGTAGCAGTTAACGGGAACGATAACAATCCGGGAACGATTGAAAAACCACTGGCAACCCTTACAGGAGCGCGTAACGCGGTCAGAAACCTTAAATCAAAAAAACCTTTAACCGAACCTGTTGATATAATTATCGAACCGGGAATATGGTATATGGATAAACCGCTGATACTTAAGCCTGATGACAGCGGAACAGAAGAGGCTCCAATCACCTACAAAGCGGCTCCGCAGGCAAAACCGAAATTTTACGGCGGAATAAAAATTACCGGTTTTAAAATCGGAAAAAACGGAATATGGAGCATGAAAGTTCCCGAAAAAATATTACAAAACAAAGGATTCAACCGTATTTACATTAACGGCAATGCAGCACACATGGCCCGCACACCCGATTCGGGTTTTCTTAAAATTGACCATGTTACGCAAAAAATCATTGAAAAAGGAGAGGGCCGCATTGCCCTTAAAGCACAACAAACCCTGTTTTTTGATTCGGTAAACTTTATCCCGCTAAAACAGATTAAACAGAACGAATTAAAAAACGTTCGCTTTATCACCTACCACAAATGGGACTTCACCATACGCCCTGTTGACAAAATAAACAACGACAGCCTCTGTATTGTTACTACAGGAAAAGGAATGAAACCATGGAACCCCATACAAAACGGAGGGCGGATAATATTTGAAAACTATGCGGCAGCCCTTACCGCACCCGGCGAATGGTTTTTAAATGATAACGGAATACTGTTTTACAAACCACGAAAAGGAGAAACTCCTGAAAACAGCGAAGTAATCATTCCGGTGCTTCAGGAACTGATAAGTATCAGGGGAAACCATCCTTCCGGTCAAAAGGTGCAAAACATTCGTTTTGAAGGCCTTTCGTTTTCCTGTGCCCAACACCCCGTTTCACCTAACGGTATGGAACCTCAACAGGCATCGTTAACCGTTAACGCGGCCATCACTGTTAAAGGCGCTGTTAATATTGTTTTTAACAACTGCCGGATTACCCATATCGATCAACATGCTTTACGGTTCGGCAAAGGTTGCAGCAGGTGTGTTGTAAGCCACTGTTACATCAACGATACGGGTGGAGGCGGCATATACATCGGCGATGCGAAACCTGCCGAAAACCAAAAAACACACCACATTACGGTTGATAACAACATCATTCAAAACGGAGGAAATATTTTTCCTGCCGCAGTGGGAATATGGATCGGTCAAAGTTCCGATAATATTATTTCACATAACGATATCGGCGACTTTTACTATACCGGAGTATCCGTTGGCTGGACATGGGGCTATGCGCCATCCCTGGCAAAACGAAACAAAATTGTTTTTAATCACATTCATCATATTGGGTGGGCTTTGCTCAGCGATATGGCAGCCGTTTATACCCTCGGCAAATCGGAAGGCACCGTAATAAGCAACAATGTTATTGATCACATTCATGCCTATTCGTACGGAGGCTGGGGTTTATATACCGACGAAGGTTCGTCGGACATAACCATGGAAAACAATCTTGTTTTCAGCACAAAAACCGGTGGCTTTCACCAGCATTACGGTAAAAACAATACCATTCGCAACAATATTTTTGCGTTTGCCGGCATCTGTCAGGTTCAGTGTACAAGGGTTGAAAAACATCTCTCTTTTGTTTTCGAGAACAATATCGTGGTGTTTGATACAGGCATGGTTTTAAAAGGCCCGTGGAGCAAAATAAACATCGGAATGGATTACAATATTTACTGGAACACCAAAAAAAGTCATTACGATTTTGCCGGAATGTCGTTTTCCAAATGGCAGCAAACAGGCCACGACAGAAACAGTTTAATTACCGACCCCTGTTTTGCCGATGCCGATAATTTTAACTTTAAAATCACCGACAAATCAAATAGTGATAAAATAAACTTTGTCCCTTTCGATTACTCAAAAGCAGGAGTTTACGGAGAAAAAGAGTGGATAAAAAAAGCCCGTCTTCCAAAAGTTACCATCACCGCTTTTAACAAGGCCGTTCGCGAAAATATGAAAAGGCAATGATGTCATCGGGTTTTATTGTTTAATTTTGTCCGGAAACAGAAACCATCAAACCTTGATTAAAAAAGAGATTATCCGGCAAAAAACCGGCGATTTATTTCCGGAGTTAATAAAAATTCGCCATCATTTACACCAGCATCCCGAGCTTAGCTATCAGGAAACGGAAACGGCAGCCTACATTTCAGGCCTTTTATCAAAATGGGGTATCGAGCATCAAACAGGAGTGGGAGGTTATGGAATTACAGGTTTGATTAAAGGTAAAAACCCCGACAGTAAAACCGTTGCCCTGCGTGCCGATATTGATGCGCTGCCGGTTACTGAAAAAAACGATGTTGAATACCGTTCCGTAAACCAAGGTGTTATGCACGCCTGCGGGCACGATGTACACACCACCTGCCTGCTGGGAGCTGCAAAAATACTGAACGATTTAAAAGACAGGTTTGAAGGAACCGTTAAACTGATATTTCAACCCGCCGAAGAGGTGCTGCCGGGCGGTGCCCAACTGATGATTGAGGATGGTGTTTTGGAAAATCCGGCTCCCGCAATCATTACCGGTCAACATGTATTTCCGGAAATGGAAGTGGGGAAAGTAGGCTTTAAAACAGGGTATTACATGGCTTCGTCGGATGAAATCAATCTGTATATAAGGGGTAACGGAGGCCATGCTGCCATTCCCAACAAAAGCGACGACACCATACTGGCGGCAGCACAAATAATTGTTTCTCTGCAAAAAATTGCCAGCCGTAATGCACCCCCTGCCATTCCCACGGTACTTTCCTTCGGTAAAATCACCGGTAACGGATTGCACAATGTTTTTCCCGTTGAAGTAGCCGTACACGGCACTTTCAGAACTTTTAACGAATCGTGGCGGAACGAAGCACATCAGCTGATAACGGAAACGGCCCGACTAACCGCCCGGGCGTTCGGAGTAAAATGTGAGGTAAAAATCGACAAAGGGTATCCTGCGGTTTTCAATAACGAACCCGCAACACTTCAAGCGAAAGAGGCTGCCGTTGAATACCTTGGAAAAGAAAACGTAGTTGATCTTGAAGTGAGAATGACGGCAGAAGATTTTGGCAGGTTTGCACAAGTTGTACCGGGATGCTTTTATCGTCTCGGTACGGCCAACGAAAAAAAAGGCATCACCTCCAACCTGCACACTCCCACTTTTGATGTGGATGAAGAGAGCATAAAAACAGGTACCGGAGTAATGACATGGATTGCAATAAAACAATTGGAGGGTAAACAATGAATGTAGGAAATCAGCAATACGAAACCGTTTGGATTGAAGGCAACACCGTTTACATGATTCAGCAAAACAAACTGCCTTTTGAGTTTGCCATTCATCAGTGCAAAACTTACTGGGATACCTGTTTGGCCATTACCGACATGGTAGTACGCGGTGCAGGAGCCATTGGTGCTGCCGCCGGATATGCCATGGCACAGGCATTTTTAACCGCCAAAGGTAAAAACAGGGCGGTCATTATTCGCGAAGCCCGCCAGGATATTGAAGCCACAAGGCCCACGGCTCAAAACCTGTTTTATGCCGTTGAAAGAGTCTATCAGGCCGGCTTACGAAGCCCCGAAGACGCACTGGTGGAAGCAAAAAAAATTGCCCGTGAAGATGCCATGAGTTCAAAAGCCATTGGCGAATACGGCGCATCACTTATTGATAAAAAAGCCAATATAATGACCCACTGCAATGCCGGCTGGCTGGCCTTTGTAGATTACGGCACAGCGCTGGCACCCATATATCTGGCACGCAATCAGGGGAAAGATGTTTTTGTATATGTTGACGAAACCCGGCCGCGCAGCCAGGGTGGCCGCCTCACTGCCTGGGAACTGCTTAACGAAGGTATTCCCCATGTTATCATTCCCGACAACGCCTCCGCATCGCTTATGGCTCAGGGAAAAATAGACATGGTAATAGTGGGAGCCGACAGAATAGCGGCAAACGGCGACACGGCCAATAAAATCGGAACACTCGAAAAAGCCGTTATTGCCAAAGAGTTTGGCATTCCGTTTTATGTTGCCGCACCTACCGCCACTTTCGACATGTCGTGCCGCACCGGAAAAGCCATTCCCATTGAAGAACGCAGTCAGGATGAAGTATTGTATCAAACGGGCAAAGATCAAAACGGCCATATTATTAAAGTAATGGTTAACAATCCCGGTTCCAAAGCCTACAACCCCTCGTTTGATGTAACTCCGGCAAAATATATTACCGGTATCATCACCGAGAAAGGAGTTGTAAAAGCACATCACGCTTCCATTAAAAAACTTTTGGATGAGCAGATTGACAAATAGTTGGCAACGAGCAAAAGAAAAGAAACCATGCACAAAATAATTGCTTCTGGAATATTATTGATTACGTCATTGATTCTTACAATAATCTCATTACCTCCTTATGAACAAGGAAAGTTTGTATTAATGTCATTATTGGTAATTATTGCCGGAGGAACCGCTATCGGATATTTTATTTCTTCTTGGACAAAAGGGTTTATGAAGGAAAAGTTTAAAGAATCCCTGAAATCATCATTTGGAATTTCATGTTTAATCTATATAGCAGGTTATCTGTTTGCATCAATACAAGGGCTAATATGAAAAAGACTACACATAAAATATTATCAACGATTGTGGTTATTCCTTTAATTGGTCTGGTTTTCATATTTGGACAAATACCATTAATGGAAGGTTATAATGTTTTTGCACCATACATAGACACAGAATTTGCAGAAGACTATTCTCCTGAATTGTTTGATGAAATAACTTCTGACCTAAGTATGAAAGATGTAATATCAATTGTTGGAGAGCCATTATTTATCCATCAAGACACTATAAATGGCCAAATTGAAATAAAATATATTTATACAAATGATGGGTGCTTTGGAAGAAATGAAAAATCAAATAGGTTTACAATTGGTGATTTTGCATGGTATCGTTCTGTTATTACTTTTAACAAGCAAGGAGAAATTACTCATATAGACAATGGATGGTGTTATGATTAAAAATGCCGGTTACCAGCAAAAAAATATAGTGCATTTGGCAAACGGCGTTAAAAATATAGATGATAGCAATAAAAAAGTCATAGTAGTGAATTGAAAACCTGGAGCGTTAAAATGCCAAACGCATCATATTCAAATCGGTAATCATACTAATCTTTGTAACACCTCAATTGCCTTTTGTACGGAATTAACATTTTCGAATCTGATGGTTAGTTTCCCTTTAACCTCTTTCATTACAGATGCCTGCGGATTTGTTTTAATAAATTCGAGCACCTTACCAAAGGCCTCCGACTGAAAATAGGGCGATTCGCTGTTGCCGGTAAACATTCCCGAAAGCCGGTTGAATTTTAACACTATCTTTTCAAAACCTATCTCTTTACCAAGCCAACGCAGTCTCATGGTATCAATCAGCGATTGTGCCTGTGGCGGAACCGGGCCGAAACGATCTTCCAGACTTTTGGTAAACACCAGCAATCCTTCCTCATCCTCCACACCCTCCAGCTCCTTATAAAGGCTTAAACGTTCCTGAATATTGGAAACATAATCGTTGGGGATTAACACCTCCAGGTCGGTTTCCAGCTGGCACTCTTTAACAAAGTCGGATTTTTCAGCGGCAAACAAATCTTCAAACTCCGATTCTTTAAGCTCCGCCAATGCTTCGTCCAGTATTTTATGATACATATCAAAGCCCACTTCCGAAATAAAGCCGCTCTGTTCCCCGCCAAGGATGTTTCCCGCACCTCTTATATCAAGGTCGCGCATGGCAATGTTAAATCCGCTTCCCAAATCGGAAAACTCGGTAATTGCCTGTAACCGTTTCCTTGCTTCAGGTGTTAACACCGATAACGGCGGCGACAACAGGTAACAAAATGCCTTCCGGTTGGTACGGCCCACCCTTCCCCTTAGCTGATGCAGATCGCTCAATCCGTAATTCTGTGCATCGTTTATAATAATGGTATTGGCATTGGGAATATCCAGTCCCGATTCAATAATGGTGGTTGCCAGCAGCACATCGTACTCACCGTTTATAAAATCGCGCATAATCTGTTCAAGCTTCCTGCCGTCCATTTGGCCGTGAGCAACGGCAATGCGTATCCCCGGCACAAATTTATGTATCATATCATGCACGTCCATAATATTTTGAACCCGGTTATGGACAAAAAACACCTGCCCTCCCCGCGAAACCTCATACTGAACAGCCTCACGAATCACCTCTTCGCCAAACGACCTCAACTCCGTTTGCACCGGATACCGGTTTGCCGGAGGCGTATTGATGATGGACAAATCGCGGGCTCCCATCAGCGAAAACTGCAACGTACGCGGAATAGGCGTTGCCGTTAGGGTGAGGGTATCAACATTGGCTTTCATCCGGCGTAACTTTTCTTTTGCCGCCACCCCGAATTTCTGTTCTTCATCAATAATAAGTAACCCTAAATCCTTAAACCGTACATCGTTGCTGATAAGCCTGTGGGTACCAATCAAAATATCAATTTTTCCCTCCTTAAGCTTTGCCAGCGTATCCTTTTGCTGCTTTGCCGATTTAAACCGGTTAATATAATCCACCGTTACCGGAAAATCTTTCAATCGTTCCGAAAAGGTCATGGCGTGTTGCATGGCCAAAATAGTGGTTGGCACCAAAACGGCCACCTGTTTGCTGTCGGCCACCGCCTTAAAGGCAGCACGAATGGCCACTTCCGTTTTACCGAAACCCACATCGCCGCATACAAGTCTGTCCATGGGAAAATCCGCCTCCATATCCTGCTTTGTATCTTGGGTTGCCTTATACTGGTCGGGGGTATCTTCGTAAAAAAAAGAGGCTTCCAGCTCGTTTTGTAAATATGAATCGGGAGAAAAAACAAACCCTTTGGCCTTACGCCGCTCGGCATAGAGTTTTATTAAATCGCGGGCAATATCCTTAACCCGCTTTTTGGTTTTGCTTTTTAGCTTAGCCCAGTTATTGGAGCCGAGCTTGTTAAGCGTTGGCGGAGTTCCTTCTTTTCCCACATATTTCGATATTCTGTGCAACGAGTGGATGCTCACGTATAATATATCGTTGTTTTTATATATCAGCCGCACCACCTCCTGTTTGCGTCCGTTGTTATCGATAATCTGCAACCCGTCGAAACGGCCTACCCCATGATCGATATGGGTTACAAAGTCGCCCGGTTTAAGGTCGTAAAGTTCTTTAAGGGTAATGGCTTCCTTACGTCCGAAATTCTCACGCAGTTTAAATTTATGATACCGCTCAAAAATTTGATGATCGGTGTAACAGAGAAGTTTCAATTCATGGTCGATAAAACCGGTACTTATACTAAAGGCCGCCGGCAACAATTTTGCCCGCTCATCATCATTAACATCTGCCTGCAGGTCGTCAAAAATCCCAAACAGTCTGTCAATCTGTTTTTGACTGTCGGAAAACAAAACATTGCGATAACCTTTTCGGGTATGTTTTTTAATATCCTCCAGCAACAGGTCAAAGCTTTTGTTAAAAGCGGGCTGTGGCGACTGGTCACATTCAACCCACCGGGCATCGCCAAACCGCGAGCTGTTACCAAATTCAATTGTTTTGAAGTTGAGCAACAGCTTTTGTATCTCCTCTCTTTTACTAAAGAGGTTATCAGGTGCAATACGCTCCTCCGCATCTTCCAGCCGCCCAAATATTGCATTGGCTTTTACAAACTCCTCCTCCACTTTGTCCAGGGTAAAGTGCAGGTCGTGAATCCACAAAAAGGTTTTATGGGGAATATATTCCGGGAAGCTCACCCGTTTTTCGCGGATATGCCTGTCCTGCACATTAGGCAACAGGCTGATGGCCGGCAACTTATCCACCGAAAGTTGCGACACAGGATCAAAGGTACGGATGCTCTCCACCTCATCGCCAAAAAATTCTATCCGGTAAGGATGGTCGTTTGAAAACGAAAAAAGGTCCACAAGGCTTCCCCGAATGGCAAATTGTCCCGGCTCGGCCACAAAATCCACCCGCTCGAAACCGTACTCCAGCAACAGATCGATAATAAAATCCTGCGACACCTCCTCACCTGTTTTCAGGCGCATGGTGTTTTTCGTTAAAAACTGTTTGGTAATCACCTTTTCGGCCAGTGCTTCGGGATACGAAATCACCAATGTTTTTTTTTCACCCGTAACAAAACGGTTCAGCACTTCGGTGCGCGACAGCTGATACGCCTTATCCGTTAAGTCCGGCTCATAAGGCCGTTTGTAAGTGGTTGGATAAAACAGCACCCGCTTTTTGCCGTAATCGGCCTCCGCATCCCCCAGTAAATTCTCCAAATCGTTATATAAATAGGCAGCCTGCTCTTTATCGGGCATCACTACCAAATGCTGCTGTTTACCGGGTTTATCAAAAATGGCCGAAAGCACAAAGGCCACTCCCGATCCGGCAAGACCCTTTATAAACAGGTGCGGATGTTCGCCAACAGCCCAATCGCCAAACACCTGAACCGAAGCATGTTCCTTAAATAATCCTAATATCTCTTTCGCTTTCAAAAAAATCAACCTTTAATAAAACAGAAGGTGCAAAAGTAATTTATTTATTTGGTTGGCAACAGGATAAATGATTTCGGACAATCGCCACAATTATAAAAAAACGTACCTTAGCAATACAAAGTGAAAATCTTAAATCATGGGTAATATCAACACATCTAAAATTAGTAACCTGTACTACGAAGAGCATGGTTCGGGCCATCCGCTGTTACTTATTGCAGGACTTGCATCCGACTCGCAAAGCTGGCTGCCCGTAACCGAAAAGCTATCCCGGCATTTCCGGGTCATTGTTTTCGACAACTGGGGAACAGGCCGTTCGCCACTTGACAACAACGGCATTACCATCAGCCGGATGGCCGACGATTGCATTAACCTGATTAACCACCTTGGCCTCTCCTCCGTCAGTTTGCTGGGACATTCGATGGGTGGAATGATTGCCATGGAAATTGCTGCACGACGGTCAAACCCCGTTGACAAACTGATTTTGGCCGCAACAACCCCTAAAATCAGTCAGCGTAATGCCGAACTTTTTACCGACTGGGCAGCCTACCCGGATAAAGGACTTAGCAAACGGTTGTGGTTCAGGAACATTTTTTACTGGATATTTTCCCCTGCCTTTTTTGAAAACAAAGCACTGTTGGACGAAGCAACCCGGCTGGCCATCGACTATCCATTTCCCCAACCCGATTCATCATTCAAAAATCAGGTAAATGCCGTAATTGAATTTGACGGAACCGGTATATTAAAAAACATTAACGTTCCCGCACTTATTATGAACGGGGAATATGACTTGCTGTTTCAACACTCAGGCTCTTCCGATCCTTTTGCAGCCATTACCAACCGCAACAGCGTAACCATTCGGGGAGCGGCACACTCGATTCACACGGAAAAACCCGATGAATTCACAAAAGAGGTCGTACAATTTCTTAATACTTAGCTTCCGCCTTCTTCAATAATTGTAACCAACACCTTCCGGTTATTACGCGGCCCGTCAAATTCGCAAAAGAAAATATTTTGCCATGTTGACAGTCCCGGTTTTCCGTTTACCAGCGGGATGGTTTCGGAAGGGCCTGTTATTCCTGCTTTCAGATGAGCATCGCCGTTACCGTCTTGCCGGTCGTGCAGCCAAATACCGTTGGGTATTAACTTTCGTAGCAGGTTAATCACATCCGTTTGAACCGAATCATCCCAATTCTCCTGTATCATGATGGCCGCCGTGGCTCCCTGCGCATAAACATTTACCAGCCCGTTGGTTACACCCGATTGTTGTACAATCTGCATAACAGCATCCGTAATATCAACTAAAACCTCCCGCTTATCCGTTGAAAATGTAATTGTTTTGTGCATGATTCCGTTTTTCGCAAAAGTAGTGAAGAAAATTTATCGCTGTCATGTTATGCTCATTTCATACCTTTGCAAAAACTTTTCAAAACATCATTTATGGTTAACTTTAACGACAATCAATACTCTTCGGAAGAGCTTACCAAAGAGATTAAGTATCTGAAACTGCTTTCGGATACTTTTCCAAGCATTCAGGCTGCCAGTACCGAAATCATCAACCTTGAAGCCATTATGAACCTTCCCAAAGGCACCGAGCATTTCCTTACCGACATTCATGGTGAAGATGAAACATTCAGCCATGTTATTGCCAACGCTTCGGGAGTTGTTAAACGCAAAGTGGAAGATGTTTTCGGAAAGACTTTACGCGAACGCGAAAAACGGCAACTCATCACCCTTATCTACTACCCAAAAGTAAAACTCGACTTGATTTTAAAGGAGGAAACCGATATTAACGAATGGTACTCCATTACCCTGCAACGACTGGCAAAAGTGGCGCGTGCCTCTTCGTCAAAATATACCCGTTCAAAAGTTCGTAAGGCCATGCCGTCGGATTTTGCCTATATCATCGACGAGCTGCTAAATGAGAGCGGTGAAGACAAAGAAGAATATTTTGAAAGCATCATCAACACCATTATTAATATTAACAGGGCAGCTGCATTTATTGTTGCCATGTGTAAATTTATCCAGCGCCTGCTAATCGACCGGTTACATATTATAGGTGATATTTTCGACCGCGGGCCCAGTGCCGAAAAGGTTATGGATAAATTGATGGAACACCACTCGGTTGATATTCAATGGGGAAATCACGACATCATCTGGATGGGAGCCGCATCGGGCAACCTGGCATTAATTGCAACCATCATCCGCATCTCGCTGCGCTATCAAAACATCGATACGCTGGAAGACGCATACGGTATTAATATGTTGCCGCTTGCCACCTTCGCCATGGAAACCTATAAAAACGATCCATGCGACCTGTTTGCTCCCAAAACGGAAGTGATCGACAAAAATACCGAGCTGGTAAAAAAAATGCACAAGGCCATTGCCATCATCCAGTTTAAACTGGAAGGAGAGATCATCAAACGAAATCCTCACTTTAACATGAACGACCGTTTGGTGCTCGACAAAACAGACTTTAAAAAAGGAACCATCACCATCGACGGTAAAGAGTACGAGCTGCTTGACAAGAACTTCCCTACCATCGACCCTGAGAACCCTTACAAACTCAGCAAAGACGAAGCCGAAATAATGGACAAGCTCCGTATTAGTATTAAAAACTCCAAACGTCTGCAACGGCATATTGAATTTTTGTTTTCGCACGGAAGCATGTATTTAACCTACAACTCCAACCTTTTATACCACGGTTGTATTCCAATGAACGGTGACGGAACTTTTCAGGAATTTGAAATTGGAGGCAGTGCTGTTTCGGGTAAAAAACTTTGCGACCGGTTTGAAATAGCTGTTCGCCGCGGATACCAGCACCGCTTTAGCACAAAAAACGAAGACATTAATCTGGATTATTTCTGGTACCTGTGGTGCGGCGAAACCTCTCCGCTTTTCGGGAAAAAGAAAATGGCCACCTTTGAACGTTATTTTGTTGCCGATAAAAAAACACACAAAGAGGAGCGAAACGACTATTACAACCTGGTTTACAACGATGAGAAATATGCCGATAAAATTCTTAAAGAATTTGGGCTTAATCCAAAAAACTCACACATCGTAAACGGACATGTGCCGGTGAAAGTTAAAAAAGGCGAAAGCCCCATTAAGGCAAACGGAAAGCTGTTTGTAATTGACGGCGGCATGTCGAAACCCTATCAAAAAGTTACGGGAGTTGCAGGATACACCCTGATTTTCAACTCTTACGGACTGGTACTGGTGGAGCATCAACATTTTGAATCGCGCCAAAAAGCCATTGAAGATGAAATTGATATCATTTCAAACCGTATCTTTATTGAAGCCAAAACCAACCGGAAAAGAGTAAGAGATACCGACATTGGTAAAGAGCTGCAAAATCAGATTGACGACTTAAAGCTATTGCTTGCCGCCTACAGAAAAGGGTTGATTAAAGAAAGATTATAAAACAAAACGTAATTGGTAAACCGATAAAAACCGAACGGGTGATAAGAGTTTTTAAATTTGGAGGGGCGCTGTTAAAAGATGCCGAAGGTATTGAACAAATGGCCTCCATTGTGGAGGAATACAGCTGCGAACCACTTGTGGTTGTGGTTTCTGCCATTGGAAAAACCACCAATGCACTGGAAAAACTTTTACTGCTTGCCAACCAAAACGACAAAAATCTTGCAACGGAATACTTTAACCTCAAAAGCTTTCACATCAACCTTATCCGGTCGCTGGAACTGCAAAACAACGACACACTCATTGCAGAAGTTGAAAACATCTTTTTAAACCTTTGGGATGCGCTAAACAAAAGTTACGACAACCATTATTTTGCTTACGACCAAATTGTAAGTTACGGCGAAAAAATATCGGGAAGGATTGTTTATTATAAACTGGCCGACCGCGGCCTTGCCGTTGAGGAGGTGGCCGCACAATCAATTATTGCCACCGACAACAATTACACCGATGCGTCAATAAACTGGCAAGCTACCGAAACCGGGATAATAAACAAACTTGTCCCTCTGTTAAACAAAAACAGCATGGTTGTTACCCAGGGATTTATCGGGAGCGATGCCGAAGGAAACACCACCACACTGGGGAGAGAAGGCTCCGACTTTACGGCTGCCATAACCGGTGCTATTTTGCATGCCGATGAAATTGTAATCTGGAAAGATGTTCCCGGGTTGATGAGTGCCGACCCCAAACTGTTTGATGATGCCGTTAAGCTCAACAACATATCATACCACGAAGCCATTGAACTTGCCTTTTACGGCGCTTCCGTTATCCATCCCAAAACAATACAGCCGTTGCAAAAAAACAAACTTAAACTGCAAATACGCTCATTTTACCGCCCCCACAACAAACCATCCGTAATTTCGGGTGACACCTCCCAGGACAGTAAGGTTCCTAAAATAATTCTGAAACAAAACCAAACACTATTAAGCATCAGCTCACGCAACATGGACTTTATTGCCGAAAACAACCTGCATCAAATTTTTAAACTTTTCAGCAAACACAAAATTCATATCAACCTGATGCAAAATTCGGCCATTAGCTTTTCGGTTTGTTTTAACAGCGATAATGAAAAACTAAAATCGTTACTAAATGAGTTATCCGATAATTACTATTTAAAATACAATTTGGGGTTAACATTAATTACCATTCGTCATTATACCGACGAAATGGTTTCACGACACATTTTCGGAAAAAATATTTTACTGGAGCAGAAAAACAGGACAACAACCCGGATTTTATACAAAAACGTTATTTCTATCTGATTTACCGTATTTTAAATAGCCAGTTACAGAATTTACTTTAAGAAAAACACCGTTTTTTAACAAAAAACCTACACTTTAGTGTAGTATAAAAACTACACTGTTCCTACCTTGTTTTGCGCAAATTTATGCTTTTTCTTTGTGTCATTGTAAACCATTAAAACCAAAACAAATGAAAAAGCAAGTTTTATTTTCAGTATTTTTTGTAGTATCTATTCTTTTTTCAGCAAATGTTTTTGCACAATATCCCATTGCATCATACAACACTCCGGTTCAGGAAGGAACCTACTTTGCCGAAACCCATACAACAGCTCCAACCATGAGTGCTGAAAAAAGAAAGCTAAATGTTGATACAACTGACCCTTTATCAGCTCCAACCGGCGGTACGGTTACCTTTATTGTTTACTCCGAAGATATGCAGGAGTTTCAGGGACCGTTTACTTTGGAAACAGGCCAGTCCAAACAAATTGAAATCAACGAAAAAAATTGGGTATTGTATGTTTTAAGCACTTCAGGCAGCAAAGCATTGATGTCGGTTTATACAACCTCAACCGATACCGAATAAATAAAATAGTTAGATTCTCTTTAATTATTTCTTGCTACCCGTTGCCTTATTATGTTACCTTTGTTTAAGGAAACAATATTAATAAGGCGATGGGTAGATTATTGTATTTATACGTAATTGTTTTTATTTTATTTTTTACATTTCAAAAGAAAACCGGATACGCTGATAATAATAACATTAAGAACGACCATTCGTTTGACTCTTATTACAATTTAGCTAAAAAGTTCTCATTCAGAAATAATGATTCTACAATTTTTTATTCCTACCGGGCATTATCTTTAACCCCAAAATATATTAACCATGACAAAGAATTGGATTTATATTTTTTAATCATTCATTCTTTAATTCAAAAAGGTGAATATGTCAAGGCCATCGAAACAAGTCAAACCGCCCAGCAATTAATAAACACCTATTCGTTGCAAAATAAGGAGGCAAAGGTTTTAATGTGGATCGGAAATATTTATCGTGCAATGGGATTTAGTTCAAAAGCACTGGAATATCTTTTTAAAGCCTCCGAAGCGACCCCTCCAAAAGAAACCCAACAAGAGATACTTTATTACACGGCACTGGTTTACTACAATTTAAATGAAATAGAAAAATGCCGGGATTATGCAAAACGATGTTTGAAAGATCCGTCAAAAACAAACAGTTTAAAACCAATCATTAATGCTTATATTTTACTTTCAAATACTTATAACAATTTTGATTCTATTAATCTCTACTTAAACAAAGCATATAACATTGTTATATCCGATTCCAACATGCAATACACTAAGGCAATTGTTTTAAACAATCAGGCATTGCTATATGATATGGTTGGGAAAACAGCGCTTAGAGACAAAAAATATCAGGAAGCCATCAACATTGCAAAAAAGAATAATTTTATTTCACTGTTACCAGACCTCCTTAACAACTACTCATATGCACTAATGGAAGAAAAGAAATTCGACAGCGCATTTATTATTTTGGACACCTCGCTTTCCATTGCACAACGAAACAAGAACCTTGATATCCAGGCTTCTCTATACGACACTTACAGCGATTTATACAAAGAGATGGGAGATTATAAAAAAGCGTTGAAACTTTTACGCAAGTCCATACGTAAAAGAGAGGCATTTAAAAATCAACAACAGGTGCAAACCTCTTTGTTTTTGTCGGTGGTGTTTGAAACCCAAAAAAAAGAAAAGGAGCTTTTAATACAGGAGGCAAAATTAAACCGTTACAAAACCTCTGTATTAATTGGCATTGTAATAATACTATTACTAATAGGTGTAATCTTTTATTTCCGTCAAAAAATTTCAATGGATAAAATCAAACTGGAAAATCTTGAAAAAGAGAAATCGTTGGAAATAGCGGATGCTTTAATTAAAGGGCAGGATGAAGAGCGCAAAAGACTGGCCATGGACCTTCACGACGGGCTGGGTGCGCGTCTTGGAGCCTTAAAATTAAAAGTGGACACCGTATTGTATGACAACCCCAATTACTACGACCTAACTTCTGCCATTGACGGCATTGCCCGTAACGTACGAGAACTATCGCACAGAATGTTACCTTCACGTCTTGCCGAAGTGGGATTGGTTCATTCATTAAAAAACCTTATCCGTTCGGTTAACGCTTCTGCCGACATGACCATTGAGTTTGAAACCAACCTTGACTACAAGCTGGACGACAAATATCAGGTACATTTATATTATCTTATTTACGAGCTTATTAATAACGCAATAAAACATTCGGAAGGAAATATTTTAACAATTCAATTGTTTATTGACAAAGAAAGCTTAACTTTATCGGCCGAAGATGACGGCGTGGGTTTTGATGTTTCGGAAAAGGGAGAGGGACATGGCTTGAACAACATCAAACAACGCGTTGATTATCTGGGAGGAAGATTGATAATCGAATCGGAAAAAGGACACGGTTCAGTTTTTATGATTGAAATACCATTGGTTTAATATGATATATTTATACCTTATAGATGACCATCCCCTGTTTATAAACGGTGTTAAAGCCGTTTTAAAAACAGATTCTTTATTGGCAGTAGTGGGTTCCGCCAATTCATGTAAAGAAGCAATGGAAAATATGAATACCGATGCCATTGATATTATTTTACTTGATTTGCTAATGCCGGAAGTCAACGGTATAACTTGTGCCCGCTCATTAAAAAAATCTTACCCCGAGATTAAAATAATTGCACTTACCGGAGAATTGGATGAAGCCCTGCTTCACGAAGCATGGCTTAGCGGTATGGATGCTATTTTATTAAAATATTGTGGCCGCGACGAACTTATCGACACCATCAAAACCGTTAACAAAGGCAATAAAATCATCGGAAAAAATGTTCCTTATTTCTTTAGCCTTGAAAACGACACCCGCGAAAACATCCCGAAACTTACCCGTCGCGAAGAAGATGTTTTAAAATTGTTAGCGTTGGAACTCTCACGAAGAGAGGTTGCCGAACGCCTATCAATTTCGTTAGATGCCGTTAATTTTCATTGCAAAAATCTTTTCAAAAAGTTCAACAAAACAAAAATTCAGGGATTATTGTCCGAAGCAAGAAAACTCAGCATAATCAGATAACGCCGATATTTTTATTATTCCTTAAAAAAATCCTACCCTATCTCTTAAAAAACAAAAAAAAACGTATTTTTTTGGGTAAAAACCACGTATCATACTGTTCTTTAGTACCTTATACCTGTTATTGCGGTAATATGGGGGATTTTTTTAACACATTTTTAACAAAAAACCTACACTTTAGTGTAGTATAAAAACTACACTGTTCCTACCTTGTTTTGCCTTTTTTAGTGCCGTATCTTAGCAAAAAATAATTAATTAAAATTATACGAGATGATTGATGTATTTGTTATTGATGACCATCCAATAATGGTCCAGGGTATTTCGGAAGCTTTTAAAGACAAAAAAGACGGAATAAATATTGTTGGTTACGCCTATTCGGGACAACAGGCGATGAAAAAACTGCGCAACTCCACGGCACATGCCATAATACTTGATTTGGCCATGCCCGGCATCAGCGGCGTTGAACTCTGTACTGCCATTAAAAGTCTCTTTCCCGAAAAAAAGATTGTTGTTTTAACCGGCGAAAGCGATATAATGATGTTAAAAAACGTATGGATTAACGGGGCCGATGCAATCCTGTCGAAATATTGTGGCAAGTACGAAATAAAAAGTACAATAGAAAAGGTAATAAACAATAAACGCATTATTGATAAAGATATAAAGCGTTTTTTTGAAGAAGCCATGAAACAGAATTAAAAAATGGATATTTATTTAATGATTATCCATTTAACTTCTTTTGCGACATCGGCATTTCAATCGTTTTAAATTAACCTGATTTTATACCGATCAGATTAATTTAAAACTGTTTTGCCGTATGTAAATAGCGGTTATTCAATATGTTCAATTCTCTTTCCAATGTATCTTATCGCCCTTTATCCGTAAAATGTAAATACCATCAACAACAATCTTTATGGTTATAAAAAGCCCTATATATTTGTTGTAAACTCACAATGCTTATTTTTGTATCATTACAAACAAAAAAAATAAACACAAGATGGATCAATCAATTGCGATACTTTGCGGAGGAGGACCTGCACCCGGGATTAACTCGGTAATCAGCTCGGTTTCAATGGTTTTTTTAAAAGCCGGTTACAGGGTAATTGGAATTCACGACGGATATAAAGGACTGTTTGACAGAGACCGTGAAATAGAAGAAATTAACTTTTCCTTTGCTGACGACATTCATAAAAAAGGAGGTTCTGCCCTGAGAATGAGCAGACACAAACCAAAAGATAATGAATTTACCACCGACTTTTTTAAGGAAAACGATGTAAAACTTTTAGTAACCATTGGCGGCGACGATACCGCTTCAACGGCAAATCGTATTTCAAAATTTTTACGGAACAACAACATCAACATCCAAAACATTCATGTTCCCAAAACCATTGATAACGACCTGCCTTTGCCTGCAAACATACCCACTTTCGGTTACCAGTCGGCCAAACAGGAAGGGGTACGAATTGCACAAACCATATACGAAGATGCCCGCACCAGCGGAAACTGGTTCGTTATTTCGGCCATGGGCCGTGAAGCCGGACACCTTGCTTTTGGAATTGGTGCCGCCAGCCATTTTCCCATGATTGTTATTCCGGAGATGTTCAACAAAACCGAAGTAACCTTCGACAAAATAACAAAGCTGCTTATTTCGGCTATTATTAAAAGAAAAATCCTTGGAATTGAATACGGCGTTTCCATTGTTAGTGAAGGGGTTTTTCATTTTATGAGCGACCAGGAGATTGAAAACTCAGGCATCAACTTTACCTACGACGACCACGGCCACCCCGAGCTGGGCAATGTAAGCAAAGCGCACATCTACAATATTCTGCTTCAGCAAAAACTGAAAGAGTTGGGCATTAAGGTAAAAAGCCGTCCGGTGGAACTGGGTTACGAACTTCGTTGCGTGGCACCCGTGGCTTACGACTTAATGTATTGCGGTTTACTGGGATACGGCGTAAAAAAACTGTTTGACGAAGGCCGAACAAGCTGCATGGTTACCGCCTCGCCCGACGGTACCATTGCACCGCTCTATCTTGAAGATGTTGAAGACGAACACGGTAAAATAAAACCCCGTTTGGTTGATATTGCCGGAGGTAAACCTAAACTTGTTTTTGAAAACGGACTCCAGTTTATTGAGCCGGGAGATTATGAAGCAGCTAAAAAGTGGCTGCCAAACCCCGAAGAATATGATCTGCACAATATTTTAAACTGGGAATAACAACCCCTGAAAATTAATTAAAGGTCGTGGCAAATTAACCACGACCTTTTTTTTGTAATTAAAACAATTCAACATGATTTTAAAAACTTCCCTTTCAATACACTACATTTGCCGCTTTGAAAATCGGCAATGTTATACCAAATTGTATAAATAATATTCGGGGAAGGGGTTTTTATAAAAGAATGATAATGTTCAGGGTTAATTAACGGTTCGGACTGATTTTTTTAGAATGAATTATATTGACGGCATTATTTATTAACACAGCTGATTTTTGTATATTTTAGTAGTTTCTTTTTAGAAAGGATATTTATGTGGCAATTTATTGTACGGATTATTTTACGATACAGACTTCTTATTCTTATTTCAATAGGGCTGATTACCATCTTTATGGGTTATACGGGGTCGAAAATAAAGATGTCATACGAAATGGCATCGATGCTTCCCGACGACGACCCCATCAGCGTTGAGTATCAACATTTCAAGAAACAGTTCGGGCAGGACGGCAGCGTGATATTTGTTGCCGTTAAAGACCCCAAACTGTTTACATTAAAACATTACAGGGCGTGGTACGACCTTACTCAAAAGGTTTCCGAAATCGAAGGGGTAAAAGGTGTTGTTTCGGCAGCCAGAGCATTTTCACTCATCAGAAATGACAGTTTAAAAAAGTTCGATTTCAAACCCATCCTTAATCACCCTCCTGCAAGCCAGGCCGAAGTTGACTCCGTAAAAAAAGTACTTTATACACTGCCACTATACGAAGGCCGCCTGTTTAATAAAGAAACCGATGTAAACCTTATGATGATTACGCTTGATAAAACCGTAATCAACTCTAAAAAAAGAATCCCGTTAATTGGAGAGATAAAAAGCACCATCGACCGGTTTGGAACCGAATTTAATATCAAAATTCATTACTCGGGCCTGCCCTATATCCGTACCGTTACCAGTAAAATGATTCAAAACGAGCTTTTGCTTTTTGTTTTGATGGCGCTGGTTATTGCTTCCATTTTACTGTTTATTTTGTTTAAATCGTTCAGGGCGGTGTTTTTTGCCATGTTGGTGGTAATTGTTGCCGTAATATGGGCATTGGGAACCGTTGTTTTGTTTGGATACAAAATCACCATTTTAACGGGCATTTTGCCTCCGCTGTTAATAGTTATCGGGGTTGAAAACTCAATATTCCTGTTAAACAAATATTTAAGCGAGTTCCGGGAGCACGGCAACAAAGTTAAGGCACTTTCAAGAATGATCTCGCGTATTGGCAATGCCAACCTGCTTACCAATGCCACCACTGCTGTTGGATTTGCTGCCTTTATTATTACCGGCAATCAGCTTTTGGTTGAGTTTGGTATCATTGCCGCACTAAACATCTTTCTTATCTATCTGCTATCACTGTTTATGCTGCCCATTCTTTTCAGTTATTTCCCCGAGCCGCAGCCAAAACACCTCAAACATCTCGAAAAAGGGATGATCAGCCGGTTTTTGGATAAAGTGGTACTGATTGTTCAAACCAAACGTACAGCCATCTATATAATTACGGGAACACTGGTGGCTGCCGGAATTTTCGGAATAACCAAACTTAAAACCACCGGTAACATTGTTGACGACATTTCAAAGGATGATATCCTGTACAAAGACCTCATCTTTATGGAGCAAAACTTTAAAGGGGTGATGCCGCTTGAAATAACCATTGACACAAAAAAACCGAAAGGGATTCTCCGCTCGTCAACACTCCGCAAAATAGACCGGTTACAGGATACACTTGAAACCTATCCCGAATTTTCGCAACCGTTATCCATTGTTGAAGTGGTTAAATCGGCCAAACAGGCCTTTTACAGGGGTAATCCAAAAATGTATTCGTTACCGAATAATCAGGAGCGCAATTTTATTTTGTCATACGTACCTTCGTTGGATAAGGGTGGCAGCAACTCCATTTTAAAATCGTTTGTTGACAGCTCGCTGCAAACAACAAGGGTTTCGGTTCAGATGGCCAATATCGGAACCAACGATATTGAACGGATATTAAAAAGTTTGAAACCTAAAGTCAATAAGATCTTCCCACCCGACAAATACGAAGTCCATCTTACCGGAACCAGTGTTGTGTTTTTAAAAGGAACCGACTATCTGGTAAAAAATCTTTTTCAAAGTCTGCTGCTTGCCATAGTGGTAATCACCATGCTGATGGCACTGATTTTTTCATCAACCCGTATGATTATTATTTCGTTAATTCCGAATATTATACCTCAGGTTTTAACCGCCGGTATGATGGGATATTT
>CAYNVN010000020.1:0-3177 GCA_964400655.1 uncultured Lentimicrobiaceae bacterium | reverse complement strand
CCAAAACGCTGAACGCCAAACCCCAAACGCCAAACGCTTAACTCCAAACACTCCATACTTTAAGTACTTTAGGCACTTTTGATTTGCCTGCCCCTTAGGCAAAAAAGGAGTTCGGTCGTTCAAAGTAGGGGATTCCCGCCTGCCGGACGGGCAGGTCTCCTCCCTACGGTCGTCGGAATGACGAAGAAAAAAGAAAGGGAGGCGCTACCGAAGCTGAAGCCTGCCCAAACGCCAAACCCTAAACGCTGAACTCCAGGCACTCCAAACTCCTTACCTCAACCCTTCTCTTCCTTTCCAGCTATATTTTACAAAAAGAGATGCGATGCCGGTTATTACAACATACCATGGATACAATAACTCCACGGGTAATAAATATACCAACAGGTTGCTTTTGCCGGTGAGACGCGCATAACTGCTTACAAGAGGGAAGTCGATAAATGATTTTAGCAAAACGAACAAAAACCATATTGTTAACAACCAATGCCACCATAAACCGGCTAAAAATATAACCGAAACGGAAAGATTGAACAGCAATACCGTGAGCGAAACAACAACCGACCAGCTGTCGCGGTAACCTTTTGCTTTAGAGGCCCAACGTATTCGCTGATTAAAAAAGGCTTTCATGTTTTCAGGGGGGCGGGTGGTTACCAAAGCATGGGCATCTTTTAAAAACATTATCGCTTTACCGCCATAATGAGTTTTAACCGAGTGGATAAGAAACACATCATCGCCGGAGGCAAAGTCATGTTGTAACTCCTTATCCGAAAAGATGGTTTTGTCGAAGCCCATGTTGGCGGCATTTCCCATAAAGGGCAACCCGGCGGCCGCACTTCCTGCACCCGATGCCACGAGGCTGATAAAATCGAGGGAAAACATTTTTTGGAAAAAGGTTTTTTCGTTGATAAAAACAACAGGCCCCAAAAGTATCTTCGGTTGATAAAGCTGATAAAATGCCGTCATTTTGCGTATCCAGCGTTTATCGGGAATGGTGTCGCCGTCGGTAGTGATGATAAAACGGTGACTGCTTTTGTCGATTCCAAAGGCAACGGCCCGTTTTTTTCCCGTACCCGGTGATGAAAGCAAAATGATTTTTAATTCGGGATGTTCCCCGGCAAAAGTTCTTACAATTTCCGGAGTGTCGTCTTCCGAATGGTCATCAATAATGAGCACCTCCATCAGCTCGCGGGGATAAACCTGTTGCAGTAATCCGTTTAACAAATTGTTGATGTTGCGGGCTTCATTTCTAACGGCAACGATAATCGTAACACCTACATCCGGTTCTGTTTCGGGGGTGAAACCGTTTTTCAGCGAAAACCATCCGTAGGTAAAAACGGCAATCAACATCAGATAAACCAGCGAAAGGATCATCACGATCCAGATAATTATCTCAAAGAAAAGGGTCATGGTGACGGTTCCTTTCTGAAAAATTTCAAACTGAATACAAAGATAATACCCGTTAATGCCGGAAGTGCCAGATTAAACAGCCATAAAGAGGTGGAAGCCGAAACAACGCCAAGTGCCGAGGTGTCGGTAAAAGCGTTATGCAGCCGCAGCCAGGTTTCAAAAACATAAATGCTTACCGAGCCCCTGATGCCTATTTCGGTAAGGGCAACGGTGGGAATGATGGTCATCAGTAAATAGACCATTCCGATAAGCACCATGGCCTGAAAGTAGTTAACATTTACATCGAACGCTTTCAGCATTAAAAAAAACTGAAACGAGAATACCATATAGCGCATAATGCTTAAGAGCAAAACTTTTAACAGATCGGATGAGCGGTACCACGAAAAAACCTGTGCATATTTTTTAATACGGTTATATTCACGGCCGGTCAGTCGCTTTAATATGTCGGTAAATGCGGCAAACTCAAGATAAGCAAAAACAATTACAAAAGCCGCCATCAGTAAAACAATCAGCAGTCCGATGTAAAGCCAAAGGGCGAAGTCACCGGAGGTATAATACTGTGGAAACAAAACCGCAATGGAAACAAAACCGAACAGCAGGGTGGTGATTAGCTGTGCCGCGCTGCCCAATACGGTTGACAGGATGGCCTGAAACCTGTCGGCTTTTTTTAAGATGAATATCCGTCCCAGATAATCGCCCACACGGTTCGGCATAAACATACTCACCGATATTCCGGTAAGTACCGCTTTAAAAGCATTCCAAAACGACACCTTTTCGAGTTTGGAAATAAGAAACTGCCACTTGATGGTTTCCAGTATCAGGTTAAGCGGAATCAGGGTAATGGTGATGATAAGCAGGAGTAAAAAGTTGTCTTTTTTTGAAAAAGCGCCGAATGCTTCCGAAAGCGAAGCAAGGTCTTTTCTGTAAAACAACTCGTTATACAAAAAATAAACCGCCAGGATAATAATGGTTAACCTGATAATTATGTTGTATGTTTTCTGTAGTTTTGTTTTCATTAAAATAGCAGCATTTGGCAACCGACCGCATCATATTAGGCATCGACCCGGGCACCAACATAATGGGTTACGGGATTATTCACCAGCAGGGAAACGCCATAAGGCTGATAACCATGGGGGTTCTTAAGCTTGCAAAGTACGACAATCATCCGCTAAAATTAAAAAAGATTTTTGAACGAACCGTAGGGCTTATCGAAGAATATCATCCTGATGAGATGGCACTGGAGGCCCCTTTCTTCGGAAAAAATGTTCAATCCATGCTAAAGCTTGGCAGAGCACAGGGGGTGGCCATGGCGGCAGGACTTCATAAAAACGTACCGATTTTTGAATATTCGCCGAAAAAGGTAAAGATGTCGATTGTGGGAAACGGAAGTGCTTCAAAGGAGCAGGTTGCCGCCATGTTGAAAACCATTTTAAGCTTTAAGGACATTCCCAAATATCTTGATGCCACCGACGGTGTGGCTGTGGCGGTATGCCATTTTTTTCAGGGCGACAAACCACAGTCAGACCGGAAAAGTTACAACAGCTGGAAAAGTTTTATTTCTGAAAATCCGGAAAGAACAAGAAAGTGAGAAGATTTAGGTTTAGGGGTTCAAGGTTTGGAGGTTCAAAGTTTGAGGTTTCAATGAACCACGAAGACGCAAAGGCGCAAAGGATAGCTTTTTCGGTTGCTGGTTGCTGGATGCTTGTTACCCCTCCCGCACAACCCGTCGTCATCCCGAGCTTTGCGAGGGATCTCCCCTGCATCAGCCTGCCC
>CAYNVN010000019.1:0-15111 GCA_964400655.1 uncultured Lentimicrobiaceae bacterium | reverse complement strand
CGCGTCTTTGCGGTTCCTCAAACTTCCAAACTTTGAATTTTCAAACTTTGAACTTTTAATCAATTTAATCACCACGTTTTTACCGCCCGTTTAATGGCGTTTATGGTAAGCGAGTCGTTATTGATGCTCCAAACCAGCGATTTACTCAAGGTGGTATTGTCGTTATCATTGTTGTAAAAAAGCAATGCTTTTAACGACGGATATTTTTGGGGAATATTGGTAAGTGCCTGCTCGTACCATTTATCGCGTTGGCCACCTACGGCAAGACTGCCAAACTCGGTTATTACAATCGGTTTGTTAAAGGCAGCCAGCCAATCGTAATAATTTCCGAATATCTCGTCAAAGCTCCACCATTTCGACCAAAGTGCCACGGTTCCGTAGTTTAAGGCACCCACACCAACCCAGTCAACAAAATCATCTCCCGGATAATATTCGTTATACATTAAATAGGCGGGGTGTGGCGACCAAACCCAAACAGCATTATCAACCTTCAAATCTTTAAACTTGTTAACCACATGTTGCCATGCAGCAATAAAATCTTCAGGTTTGTTGTTTTGCGGGCCCCAGGGATAACGGTAGGGGTCATTCATTTCGTGGCCGAGACGAATAAAAACGATTTTATTAAATTTTTTAACATCATGTGCCCATTTCTCAATATAAAAATCATAATCGCCTTTAACAATATCTTTTAATCCGTTTTTGTTGGGATCGTTTTTTGGGGCAAGTTCATGCTCTTCCCTGTCGAAATCATTTAGCCATGGTTCCCACGTAATAAACGGAACCGAACCCAAATCGTAAATGGCTTTGGCATATTTAACCGGAAAGCGTTCTGCCTCCTTGTCGCCCCACGCCGTGTAAAGCTGGATAAACGGCAAATCAAATTGTAAACTGTCTTCCAGTTCCAGCATATGGTCAAACGATTCTTTATAATGATTGTCGTAAATACCAAGCAAGATGGTATCGGGATTTGTTATTAACTCTTTGTTGTTCCGGTAGTTGTTAAACCAGCCAAGCGCTTTTGAGCGGACAGGTTCACGGTTAATAAGCAGGATGCTTTTTTCAAGATCGGTAACAGCAGTTCCCATTTCCGTGAAAAAATCTTCCAGCGGGCCACGTCCCTTTTTACCAAGAAAGGTAAAAATCAGAATAATAATTATTCCTACGATAATGGCACCTGTTGTAAAGGCTACTCTGTATGCTGTATTTTTCATATTTTTTTTGTTTTATTCGTCGATACTTATGTTACATGATCATTGCTTAGCCGTAACGTGTTAAGTTTCTATTTTATTCAAATCAACCTTTTGCCAGGGTTCTTCTTCGGGCAGGTTTTTTGATTCAAAAGCGGCAAATATTCCGCCAATAACCAAAATTACCGACACAAAAGCAAAGGCAAACATTCCCCATATCTTATCGCTGGTTAAGCCCAGTACACCTTCCGAAACGGAAGTAAGCCTGTCGTAAATAACATATATCAAGGTTAAAAAGAAAACGACGACATGCAGTATCAGCGGGCGGGTAAAGGGGCTTAAACCCTTCACGGCTTTTTTTGCCGTGGGGATATACGGTATATCGGCATTTACCAGCGCCAGCAGGCTTCCCAGTAAAAATACAGGCCACGTAGCCGTTTTTAAAATCATTCCACGCCAGTGAAAACCTCTTTCGGCATCGGGGTGAGAAAGCCATCGTTGCACAAACAGGTAAATGGCGATGGCAATAACGGCAATGGGAGCTCCCTGTATAATAAAATCACCAAAGTTCATATTGGCCGGCAACACACCCATCCAAAAATAGAGGAATGGAATGGTGAAAAATAAAAAGCTGGTCAAACCCACCAGATAGTAAGTGCTGATGGTAAGATAGGACAGGCGCTGCCAAAAATTAAGCCCCTTGTATAACTGAGGAATTTCGGTAAACAGCACTTCAAACACACCCCTCGACCATTTTAACTGTTGTTTACAAAAGGAGCCAAAATCTTCGGGAACCAGCCCGCGGCTAACAACCACCGGCGTGTAAATTGATTTCCATCCCTTTGCATGGAGGCGTATAGAGGTTATTAAATCTTCGGCAAGCCCGATACCGTGACCTCCGATGGATTCCAGTGCCTTTTTACGAAAAGTACAGTTTGCACCGATGGCCACACTCGATCCGTATCCGAACAGCCCCATCAGCGTTGGCCCGTAAAAGGTATAAGTTTGTTCCGCCGCACCTTTGGCGGTAAACGAGCGGTATTGATTGTAATAGGTTTGGGCTACCTGAACAAATCCCACATTTTCATCCTTAAAATAACCCAGAACATTATCGAGGAAATTGGGAAACGGAATATGGTCGGGGTCCATAATCAAAACAAAATCTTCCTCAATCATTTTTAATGCGGCATTTACTTTTCCGGCTTTGGCACCGGGCAGTCCCACAAGATTAAGCCATACCGCTCCATGTTTTTCTGCTATCTTTTTAAAGGCCGGATCCTGTGTATCGTCCAACAAATAGGTGGTATGCGGATAGGTGATGTTGGCGCAGGCTTCCAGTGTTTTGTCGAACATACTAAGTGGTTCGCCGGGCGAGCTGGTGGTAAAAATGGCCACTTTCAACCCCTTTTCGGCAGGAACAAATTCAGGCTTTTTAACTTTTAAGTAGTTAACCCATATAAGAAAGGTACGTGTAATTCCATACCATGTTATTAACGACAAAAGAATAAATAACGGAAGCGACTCAACATGTTCGGCACGAAACCACCAGTCGCCAAAACGGATTATGCTGAAAATACCGGCAAAAAACAGAACGAGATAAATAAACCGGTCCATATTGGTAACCCCGCGTGCCTCTCTGAATTTCCAGAAGTTTTTGTCCTTTTTCCTTCGCATATTAAAAATATATTTTTAACCCAATATTGAAATTGTTGCTGTCGAAATAAAATGTTTGCAAATATTGATACGATAAATTTAACATCAGTTTGTCGGTCAAATCGGCGTTAAAATCAAAACCAATATCCATGGGGGTGAACGACTCTTCGTAAAAATCGCGATTGATAAATAGTTCTCCTATCGCTTTATCAATAAAAAGATAGGGATTCATGGCTCTGGAATAAAAACCCACAGAGGCATGTAGTTTTATATTGATGGTTTTTGTCGGGATGATAAACAAATTTGCCAGCAGGGAGTTGGAATATTGTTTTTCGGGGGTATAATAAGGATCGTAGATACCGGCGATTTGCTGATTGGGTTTGAATTCAGAAAGAATGTCTTTCAATGATTTTTCCGAAACAAATCGGCTCTCTTTTGCATCGGCATAATTAAAAGCATATCCCACATTTATTTTGAAAACCGAAAATTTTAACGACGGGCTCAACACCCAGGCATATCCGGTTTGTACATGGTTGTCGTCAGGAAAGAAATCACCGATATAACCGATGTCGGCATTCCAGCCATCGGTTTTTTCGTACGATATTGAAGCGTTAACACTGTTTCGTACAAACGGCTTTTTAATGCTTGCAATGGTATAGGTATAAGGCATTTGGTTTGCGCCTGCCCTGATATGGATGTTCTTCAATACGCTTTTGTCAACAGTTACACCCCATATAAAATCAGACCCGCTGTTGATTGAAGTAAAAAAACCACCGGCCCATACCGATGCTTTAAATCCCGCCTTTGGAAAAGTAAAATCGTTTTGTATTTTAAAACCGGTCATTTTTGATGTAATCGTATCGGCTGAAAACCGGTTGTAAGTAGCTCCAACGGATAAATTCAAAAAGTGCGACCGGTACCATCCTGCCGAAAGGGAAGGTTTCAACATATCCATGGGCTGTGAATCGGTTGTATAAAGTACAGAGGCCTTTAACCAGGGGCGTACAATGTGTAAAACCTCACCATAAATTTCTTTGGTTTTTTTATCACCGGGATTTAGTGCCAGCGAACTTTTCAGGTATTTTTCGGCTTCTCTGAAATTACCGAGATAATAATCGGTTATTCCCAGCAGCGATTGGGCACCCGCCACATCGGGATTCTGCTCAACATACAAAAGCAACAATTCGCGCGCACTGTTATATGCTCCCCTTGCAAATAAAAAGAGGGCATATTCATATTTTACTTCAAAATTGTTTGGGTAAAGCCGTATGGTACGACGGTAAACATTGTCGGCACCGTTATAATCTTTCATCCAGTATTTGGTTTCGGCAAGCAGTTGCATCACCCAAATATTATCAGGGTGTTGTGCGTTGTAATCTTCCAACGTTTTTACGGCTTTGGCAAAGTGGCCTTCATTGCGCAAGGCTTTTGCCGAATCCAAAGCAATGTTCAAACCATTGTTTTGTGCATTCAATCCTGTGATGGCAAACAACAGCAGAATTGGTAATATAATTTTGACTATTTTTTTCAAAATGATTTGGTTTAATGTGTTTGACAAATAAAATGGCCTGTTTATTCACAACAGGTAAAAAAAGTTTTCAAAAGTAAGCATTACCGGCAAACTGTAAACTGCAATAAAGCCGGAGCCTAATTGTCAACGGGTTATTATACCATTGCAACAAAAACTTATATGTTTTTGTGGTGATTAAGTCATTAACGGGATTTCAAGAGAATTATTTTTTAATGATTTTTCCTGAAACCACATTGCTTCCGGTTTTTATTGTATAAACATAAACTCCTGAAGTGATTTTCGCAGTAGCATCGGTATCCCATACAACCCTGTCGGAAACGCCTGAATTTTGATAAATCACTTTTCCCGACAAATCGTAAATGGTGATTGAATAATCGGTAAAGCCATCCCATTTAAAGGTTACGCGGTCGGTAAACGGATTGGGATAAACAGCTGCATCCTTGTCCTCCGAATCCTTTATGGTTTCTATTAACTCCGAGTCAATCATCATCAACTCCTTATAGGTTTTGTCAGGAGTTTCAATAAACATGGTGTCGTAAATCATCTCGCGAAGAACAGGATTTGCGGCATAAACCGGAAAAGACAAAGTATCGTGTCCGGGTAACGAGTACGGAAAATCGGGCATATCTTCGTCCAATACGTACCACATAAAAGTTAATCCGTACTGTGTAATCCAGTTTATAACAACCGTGTCATCGGTTGTATTAATAATGTTGAGCGGGATACCGTTATGCATTTCATCAACGGTTTTAAACCAAACGGTATCGGGGTCAAAATGAAGGGCCTGTTCGTTAACCACAAACCGATGCGGGTCGGGAAGCCCAATATAGGGATGGTTGGCGCGATGACCCGATGCGTCGGCAGCAAAAAGATAATACCGCACCGTATCGCCGGGCCCGGCCCCTGTAATGGTGGAGCTATATACCAACGAATCGCGGCTGTTGTTAACCATTAATACCGTATCGTAACCGTTTTGATTGATTTGATAAATAAGGAAAACCGAGTCTTCATAAACCGGCTGACCGCTATAGTTATAAATGTTTGCCGACAGAGGGAAACCATATTGAAAATCGTGGTTTCCTAAAATAGGTACATGCCAAATGTAAAGCTGGTTAATATCGGCAATTCCTTTGGTACGGCAGTGCAGGGCATCGGTATTGAGCCATCCGCTGTACTGCACTCCTACTATCTCGTAACCGGGCATGGCCTGTTGATAGGTTGTAATGGCATCTTCGTCCCAGGGGCTTCCGGTTATGGGAACCAGCACTTTTTTATTCAGGATTAGTGAATTGGTAAAGGGGGTTTCCTGCGGTGTTCCAGGAGTAAAAACCCGGTAAACCTTGTAATGATCGCCATAGCTGCTTATTTGATTGGCAAAGTAGGTTGCTATGGTTTCAAAGTCGTTGTAACGCGGGTCCGACTCGGGAACCTTTCCGATTAAAATTTTATCGGGAGCCAAAAACTTACCCCAACAATCCACATGTTTAATATATTCTCCCAACGGATCGGCTGTAATGTGATAGGTTTCTATTCCCAGAAAATCATTAACCAGAGAATCAACATCTTCTTCGGATAAACCCGGATTTTCGTCAAGTACCAAATCGGTTGATGCAGCTTGTCCCATACCATTACACATATAATTACCACCGGTGTGAATAAGATTCATTCCGTAAAGATCGATGTTGAGATATTGTGCCAGCACCACCGGAATGTTGTCGTCGTTGGGTCGCGGACGGTTATAGGGGAAATCAACAATGGCCGCATTGTTATTTCCGTCGAAAATAAAAAAGGGGCCGTAATCCCGTGTCCAGTACGAATCGGTGGGGGCAAACATAAAGTCGCAATGATCGGTATTAACATTGTTGGCAGCGTACATGCCCAATACGTTTTGTTTTTGTTGTTCGTTGGCAACAATGGTTAAAACCCGTGTGTCTTCAGCCATTTCGGCAATCAGTGAAACCGGAATCCCGAAAGGGTACCGTACCATAACCGCCTGCATCTGGTCAAATTCGGCAACGTTACGGATAAAACCTTCGGGCGGATCGGTAGGTGTAAAACCGCGGTTGTTCAGCGGTTGGGTCATCTCCTCCTCCGAAAGGTAATGAAGCCTGTGGTAATCTTTTTTGTGCTGGGCAACACCTGTTGAAATGAAAAAGATAAACAAGACTGAAAGCAGGTAAAAACGTTTCATAATGGTACGGGTTTATAACTATCTTGACAAACCTAAAAAATAAATCGTTGTCATATACTTTTTTTAGGTGTGATAATCTATTATATTTGTCAGGAAATTGAAAAAACAAAATTATGTTGATACTTAGTTTACTTTATTCAGGTTCTTTACAACTGGCAGGATGGTTTGGCGGATATGAGGTGATTTTGATAGTTGTGGTTGTTTTGTTGCTTTTCGGCGGTAAAAAAATTCCGGAATTAATGCGTGGAATAGGAAAAGGCGTTAAGGAATTTAAAGGTGGTATATCGGGTGAAGGTGATAACGGTAAAAAGGAAGAAGACACAAAGGAACCCGCTTCGAAGTAGATATTTGAAAAAGTTATAAAAAAAACCTCATCTGTTTTCACAGATGAGGTTTTTTTATGGGTTGATGTTACACCACCACAAATGATAAATAGATGGCAAATGCAATGGCAGCCACAATAATTATCCATTTTATGCCCGGAGGAGCATCATCGGTTTCGGGATGATAATCGTATTTCGGGTTGTGTGTGTTTTTATTCATTACGGTAACTTATCCATTCGTCCGCACTCATTAAAGGCCACTACAAAAGCATCGTAAATACCGTTTACGTTCCTCAGTTTGTTCCTTCTCTCTTTTGCTTCGTCGTATGTTGCATACGACCCTATCGTGTAGATATAATAACCGTTATGACGGTCTTCCATTATTTCGTTAACAGGAATTCCATATTGTGCACTCAATTGCTCCCTTGATAATGGTTTTCCGAATTTTGCCCTGATTTGTATTCTGTATTCCGGATTGGGTTTTAACGGTTTTTGGGGTTCTGCAGGTTCTGTTTGAACAACTACCGGAGTTTCGTCAACAACTGTTGTTTCATTTATTGATGAATCGGCAGGAGGCTGAACAGGTTCTGCACCACCTATTTCAACAATTCCCAGTTCATCTTCACCGGCAACTACAGCTTCATTATTAGCTGTATCAACTTCTGTTTCTTCAAAATAGTTATCCGGTTCTTCATACTGATATGGTGGGGGTTTATTGTTCTTTAATCCAAATCGCCACGATAATCCCAGTGATGTGTAGTTGTAAATATCGAACGGAAATCCTTTTTCCCAGTGATCAAAAGCATCGGAGTTCATTCCACGGTGAGCCGACTCGAGGTTAATATGAAAATTGTCGGTAATCCTAAAATCGGCACCCATACCTGCTGTTAATATTCCTTCAAGGGTACGTCCGTTAATCCCTTTTCCTGCACCGTTTCCCACCTCGGCCAATATTTTATTGGTGCCCAGTTCGTAAACGGTAGTATTATATTGAGTAAGCCCGATTCCCGTAATCAGATATAGATTTAAAAACCTGTCAGATCGTTTTTTCCCAAAGATATTATTAAGATTAACGGTAAGGTTAAGATTGGTTTCGATGTAATCGGACTGAAAGTATCTGTTCCACTCTCTTCTGGTACCTGCAACCTGTCCGTAAAGAGCCTGACCTCTAACTCCGAAAACGTACGAAAGTTGTCGTCCTAATTGTAATCCTGCTGCAAATCTCCAGGAATTTTCATTTTCGGAAACGGGAACAATCATATATTGTTTGATGTCGCCAAAAAAGATACTGGGTCCTCCGTTAACATTGACTTCCCAATAGGATTTGCTTTGCGCTTTGGTTACCGTGGAAACGAAAAACAACCCGATAACGAGTAGCAGAGGTAAAGAATAGAGTATATTTTTTTTCATACTTTCAGAGTTTTAACGTTTAACGAACATTTATACCATTGGTTTCAGTTAAAACAGGTTTGCGTTAAAGTTGCACTAAAAGTATAAAAAAAAGTTAAATATTATCCAGCCATACATTAATTTCCTCAATTTGTACGGCAGGAATATCCAGTTTATTCTTTTTACGGTATCCGTTTAGTTTCTGCTGAATGGCTGTAGCCTTGGTTTCTTTAAGGGCGGCAGGTGAGTTAAACCCCGCCGGAATAATGTGTTCGGCCCATTTTTCAGAAACTCCGATCTTAACAAAATCTTCGGCGGTAACGGGTTTTGCTTTTTTCTCCGGTTTCATTTGTGGGAAGAAAATTACCTCCTGAATGGAGGGCTGATTTGTCAGCAGCATCACCAGCCTGTCGATACCGATTCCCATTCCCGAGGTGGGAGGCATGCCGTATTCGATGGCACGTAAGAAATCGTGATCGATAAACATAGCCTCATCATCCCCTTTTTCCAGTAACAGAAGTTGTTCTTCGAAACGGGCGCGCTGGTCGATGGGATCGTTTAGCTCGGTGTAAGCATTGGCCAGTTCTTTTCCGTTAACCATCAATTCAAATCGTTCCGTAAGTTCCGGGTTTTCACGATGACGTTTGCAAAGAGGCGACATTTCAACGGGATAATCCATAATAAAGGTCGGCTGGATAAAGTTGCTTTCACATTTTTCGCCGAAAATTTCATCTATCAATTTTCCTTTCCCCATTCCGGGATCGGTTTCAATATTGAGTTTTTCTGCGATTTCGCGAATTTCTTCTTCACTTTTTCCGGTCAGGTCATATCCGGTAAAATCTTTGATGGCACCAAGTATGGTTTGTCTTTTAAAAGGTGCTTTAAAGTCGATTTCGTTTTCACCAACCTTAACTTTTGTGGTTCCGTAAAGATCGGTAACAATTTTTTCGATCATCTGCTCGGTGGTTTCCATCATCCAGAAATAGTCCTTGTAAGCTACGTACATCTCCATTTGGGTAAATTCCGGATTGTGAAAACGGTCCATTCCTTCGTTACGGAAATCTTTGGCAAATTCAAAAACTCCTTCGTATCCGCCAACAATAAGCCGTTTCAGGTAAAGTTCGTTGGCAATGCGCAAATAGAGGGGCATATTAAGCGCATTGTGATGAGTGATAAAAGGGCGTGCAGCCGCACCTCCCGGTATGGGTTGCAGGATGGGGGTTTCCACCTCGAGGTAACCTTTTCCCGAAAGGAAATTGCGCATTGTCTGAATGATTTTAGCCCGCTGAATAAAGGTTTTTTTAACATGATCATTTACAATCAGGTCAACATATCGCTGGCGGTATCTTTGATCGGGGTCGGTAAAGGCATCGTAAACTTTGCCGTCTTTTTCTTTAACAATGGGCAACGGGCGCAACGACTTGGCAAGCACTTTATATTCGGTAACATGAATGGTTATTTCTCCCATTTTGGTTATAAAGGCAAATCCTTTAATTCCGATGAAGTCACCAATATCGAGCAATCTTTTAAAAACGGTGTTGTACATGGTTTTATCCTCACCCGGACAAATATCATCTCTTTTAAAATAGAGCTGAATACGGCCGGTATCGTCCATTATCTCGGCAAACGAAGCTGCTCCCATGATACGGCGGTTCATAATACGGCCGGCCATCGAAACTTCCTGAAAGCGTGTTTTATCTTCAGGATATTGTTCCAGTACCTCTTTGGCATAGGCCGTAACTTCAAACATTTCGGGTGGATAAGGGTTAATCCCCAGTTTACGAAGCTCTTGCAGGGCTTCTCTTCTTACTATTTCCTGTTCGCTTAACTGCATAGTCTTTTTTCAAAAATTTTTGCAAAGATAGAAGTAAATTGGATTGTAATGGCGGTTGAAAGTTGAGAAGTTGATATCGCTGCTGGTTGCTTGGTGCTGGTTGCCCGAATGTTCTGACAAGAACAGGCGGGGTTGCTGGGTGCTTGCTGGCCGGTTCAAGGTTTGGAGGTTTGAGGTTTTAATGAACCGCAAAGGCGCGGAGGCGCGAAGGAAACCTTTTCGGTCGAACAAAGGCTTGCGTCCCGATAGTTATCGGGGGGAGTCCGGAAAGGTTGAGAAGTTGAGAGGGGGAAAACTGGTTGCTGGTTGCCCGAACGTACCATTCGGGCGGGCAGATTATCATCAAACCATCGAAAAACATAAAACTACCCAAGCAAACAACATCTATTTTGTGTTTTAATTATTTTCTTTTAATTTTATCCAAAAAAGAGAATATGATTTTATTCACTATGAAATTAAAAAGGTTATGAGAAAATTTTTATTTGTTATTTTATCGTTAAGCGTTGCGGTTGCTTCCGTTGCGCAGGTTGCAGGGCTAAAACAGCAGGCAGCTTTTAATACCGTAAAAAAAGCGGGCACACCCAATGCAGACCTGTTACCGGTCAAGGCAGCCAATCCTTATGTTACCACCGAAAGGGGTACCGATGAGGTTGTGGGTACCACATGGTACGATTTACAGTCAAACTCAAGTATGAGTAAACGCATCTGGGTTTTTGACGACGGATTTATGGGAGCGGTATGGACAAGAGGTGCCGAAACCGGAGTTCCGAACTATCCCGAAAGAGGCACAGGCTATAACAGCTACGAAAATATGGCATGGGGAAACAACCCTGATGCCCGTATTGAAGATGTGAGAACCGGATGGCCGGCTTACGCACCTTATGGTGCCGACGGCGAAATAGTTGTGGCTCATACATTGACCAATACCGGATTGATGTTTTCGTGGCGCGAACATAAAGGCGAAGGAGAATGGCAGCACTTTACCCTTGCAGGGCCGGGGCCTGATAACCTTGACCTTACCTGGGCAAGAATGATAACCACCGGTCAAAACCATGATGTAATTCATATTATTGCTTTGGCAGGATTTAACAAAACTTATGAAGGACTCAACGAAGCGCTGGTTTACTCCCGCTCTTCAGACGGTGGCCAAACCTGGGATCCGGAAAATGAAATTCTTGAAGGTACCGGCTCCGATTATACCAGCGGTATCAGTGCCGATGATTATGCCTGGGCGATACCAAAGGGCGACACCATTGCCTTTGTGGTATTCGGCGGTATTAAAGACGGTTTTGTTATGAAGTCGTACGATGGTGGCGATACGTGGGAAAGAATTACCTTTTATAACAGTCCCATGCCTTTCTTTACCGGAACCGAAGGAACATTGCCACGATGCGGTGGCGGTGACGGTTACAATGCCATCGCCTTGGACAACGAAGGTAAAGCGCATGTTGTTTTTGGCCGTCAAATCCATATTGATGACGACCCCGCCGACGGATGGAGTTATTACCCCTACTCCGACGGACTGGTTTACTGGAACGAAAATATGCCTGCGCTGGATACCGGCGATATTACCAATGATATTATTCCGGATGACTGGACAACTCACCCCTTATACGTAAAAGGTGAACTGGCCGCTTATGTTCAACCACATGGCGACGATACCATTGTGGGTGTTGCACCCTATTATGCATCACTAGTTAGCATGCCCCAGGTTGCAATTACCGATGATCCGGCAGGAAACCAAATGGTAACGGTTTTTTATTCGGGATTGGCCGTAGGATTTGCTAATCAGGAATTGGGCCAGAATTACCGTCATATATTTGTAAGCAGGACTGAACTTGACGAACAGGGCATTTGGACAACTCCCGAAGACCTTACCGGAGATATAATTCATGTTTTTAGCGAATGTGTTTATCCTTCTCTTTACCCCGATGTAAACACTTCTACGTTTCACCTTTTATACCAAACAGATAATTTACCGGGCAACAGCATTCAGCCGACCGGCGGAAATCATGCGCCTGTCAATAACAATCTGGTACATCTGACATATGGTTTTCCCGTGGGGGTAACGAATTTTACAGATTTTGAATTTGAAGTTTCTCAAAATGTTCCCAATCCTGCTTCAAAACAAACATCAATAAATGTTAAAGTTGATAAATCGGTACCGGTTAAACTGGTAATTTATAATATGCCGGGACAACAGATTTATTCAGAATCGATAAAAGCCGGAACACCGGGTATCTACTCTTTTAAAATTGATGTTTCCGACTTTGCTCCCGGAATATGTTTTTATACGATAACAGCAGGTAATAAATCGGTTAGTCGTAAAATGGTGATAAAGTAATATTTTTTATCCGAATTTATTTATTTTGGCTGCAACTTTGATGTAATTTATTTCGTCATTTATTTAAAGCGAAATAAAATAGTAGTTATTTGTAAGAATATTATTTTGCTTTTTTCTTGAATACCCATTATATTTGCGCATTCAAGTATGGATATTTTTTGTTTAACAAATTTTTTAAATTATGAGAAAATTATTACTTTTTGCTTTGGCTATCAGCATGGGCGTTTCAGCCATTGCTCAGGTTGCACAAGTAAAACAACAAGCGCTTTTCAATACCGTTGCAAAAGCAAAAACAGTTGAGGTTGATCCTCTGCCTTACCTGCAGGCATCAAACCATTATGTTGCTACCGAAAGAGGTGCTGATAATGTAATCGGAACCACCTGGTACGATTTGCAGTCAAACTCTACCATGGCTCAGCGTATTTGGGTTCATGAAGACGGAACCATTGGTGCCACCTGGACAAGAGGAACAGAAACAGGAGTTCCAAACTACCCTGAAAGAGGAACCGGCTATAACTATTTTGACGGAACCAATTGGGGTCCCGACCCAAGTGCCCGCCTTGAAGATGTACGTACCGGCTGGCCAAGTTATGCCCCCTATGGTGCTAACGGCGAAATTGTTTGCTCTCATGAATCGCCTGGATCAGGTCTTGTTTTTTCTTATCGCGAAAACAAAGGAACCGGTGAATGGCAACATTTTACCCTTTTAGGTCCTGATGTACAACCCGCTTTATTATGGCCTCGTATGATTACCACCGGAGAAAATCATCAAACCATTCATGTAATTGCCTGTGTGGGTAGTGATTTTGAGTACGAGGGGTTAAATATGGCTTTGGTATATTCACGCTCAGATGACGGTGGACAAACCTGGGATCCTAAAAATGTAGTTTTGGACGGAATGGGTTCTGATTATACTTCTGGATACGGTGGTGATGATTATGCATGGGCTATCCCTCATGGCGACACCATTGCATTTGTTACCTTTGGCGGCGTTAAAGACGGTTTTGTTATGAAATCGTACGATAATGGTGATACCTGGGAAAAAGTTACATTCTACAACAGCCCGATGCCATTCTTTACAGGAAATGAAGGTACTTTACCAAGATGTGGTGGTGGTGACGGATACAATGCTGTTGCCATTGACGACGAAGGACTGGTTCACGTTGCTTTTGGTCGTCAAATTCATGTTGATGATGACCCTGCTGACGGTTGGAGCTATTATCCTTATTCAGACGGATTGGTTTACTGGAATGAAACCATGGCTCCACTGGATACTGCTGATATTACCAATGATATTATTCCTGCTGACTGGGAAACTCATCCTTTGTATCAAAAAGGTGAACTGGCTGCATGGGTACAACCTCACGGAGATGACACCATTGTTGGTGTAGCTCCTTATTACGGTTCTTTGGTTACCATGCCTCAGCTGGCCGTTACCAGAGATGCTGCAGGAACAAAAATCGTTACTTTCTTCTATTCAGGTTTGGCAGTTGGTTTCTCAAATCAGGAGCTTGGCCAAAACTATCGTCACATTTGGACCCGTAAAACCGAACTCGACGGACAGGGAGCATATGGTGATTTTGAAGATTTAACAGGCGACATTATTCATGTTTTCAGCGAATGTGTGTATCCTTCAATGTTCCCCGCTAACAACACATTCCATGTATTGTATCAAACAGATAACCTGCCGGGAATCAGTATAAAGCCTACAGGCGGTAACCACTCACCTGTTAGCAACAACATGGTTTATTTACCTGTTTCTCCTTATCCGGTAGGAGTTGTTAATGCAAACAGCATCAATTTTGATGTATTGCAAAACATGCCTAATCCTGCTACCGATGAAACAATGATTGTTGTTAAAACCCAAAATGCAGCTACCATTAACCTTACCATCAGCAATATGCTGGGACAGCAGGTTTACACAGCTCAGGAAGTTGCTAACGCTGCAGGTGCTTATACTTTCAGAGTTAATGTTTCTGATCTTAATACCGGTGTTTACTTCTATACAGTAACTGTTGGTGAAAAATCAGTTTCCAAGAAAATGATTGTTGAATAGTTTTACACTATTTATTTATAAAAAAGGCTGTCACATTGTGGCGGCCTTTTTTTATGTCCAAGTGTTTTTGAGAAAAATTTGCAACTACGTCGTTCATTTATTAGCCCGTCATTTCGAGGGAGGAACGACCTTTCTTTTCTCCGTCATTCCGACGACGAAGGAGGAGGCCTGCCCGAATGCATAAGCAGGCGGGCCTGCCCTGCCGGCAGGCGGGAATCCCCCACTATAATCCACCGAATTCCCTTTTGTCTAATAGGCAGACTGATGCCGGGGAGCTCCCCGCCCGTACCAAACGGTACGTTCGGGCGGGCCTCAGTCGTGCCTCCTTCGGGATGACGCTGGGGCTTGCGAGAGGGGCAACAACCAAGCAACCCCGCCTGTTCTTGTCAAAACATTCGGGCAGGCAGCAACAAGCAACAAGCAACCAGCAACCAGCAACCGAAAAGGTTTCCTTCGCGCCTCCGCGTCTTTGCGGTTCCTCAAACTTCCAAACTTTGAATTTTCAAACTTTGAACTTTTAATCAATTTAATCACCACGTTTTTACCGCCCGTTTAATGGCGTTTATGGTAAGCGAGTCGTTATTGATGCTCCAAACCAGCGAT
>CAYNVN010000018.1:0-2420 GCA_964400655.1 uncultured Lentimicrobiaceae bacterium | reverse complement strand
CCCAAAGGGGTAATGGAGATATCGTTAACATACTCTTCAACTTCCTCTTCTTTAATCTTAATCCTCGACAGCCTCGCATTGAGCATATCGTAACCAACCATAAAAAATATCACACCTCCCACAACCTTTAAACCGGCCACCGATATGCCGAAAAAATCAAACAGATATTTTCCTGCAAAAGCAAAAAGTATCAGGGTTGCCGTTGCCGTAATGGTTGCTTTAACAGCGGTTTTAGCCCGTTTTTTTTTCGACAGGGATGCCGTCATGGTAAGATATACCGGCATAATCCCCAGCGGATTCATCAGGGTAAAAAACGAAGTGAAGTAGAGCAATAATACCGTTAGCTGATCCATATTACAACAGGTTCAAAAATATTTGTTATCAAATCCGGAAATTCCGTACGCAGCCGGTTTTGGGTTATCTTATAATTCGCTTATTTTTTGTTCAACAACTTCCATAATGGCATTGCGGCATTCGCGTGTTTTGTTCATAACCTCTTCGGCTTGTTTAAGCAAACCTGAAGTAAAAGCTTTGTCGGCAATACCTGCCGCATTGATTTTAACATTCAGGTATGCGCCTTCAACGGCCGTTAAAGCACACAAGGCACCCACGCCTGCATCCGACACCGAATTGGGATTACCGTTTTCGGCCATGGCGCGCATCACATTAATTGATTCGTATGCGGTTTCCATCACTTTAAAAGGAACCTCCATGGCATATTTTGAAGCCTCTTGGATGGCCTGTTTACGGGCAGCTTTTTCTTCATCGGTTTTTTTAGGCAAGCCAAAAGCATCCATTATTTTATTAAAGGCGTTGGTATCCTCGTCAACAAGCCTTAACAGTTCATCTTTGAATTTCTGGCCTCTTTCGGCCACTTCGCTAAACTCTTCCCAGCGGTCGTCCCAGCCACGTTTATGCGACGACAGGTTGGCCACCATTGTTCCCAGCGAAACACCCAACGCTCCCACATAAGCTGCAATGGATCCTCCGCCTGGTGCCGGCGATTCGGAAGCCGTTTCGTTGGCAAGTCCTTCTGCCGTCATATGTATCAGCTTTTGTTCATTGGGGTCTTCCAACAAAAATTCAATAATTTTTTCTTTGGGATTAAAAGGTTTTAAATCGTCCAGTCCCATCGATTTAATGGCAATTTTTAACAGTTCATCCCTGTCGACACCGGTGGAACGTTTTTGTTTCCTAAGGAAATAACGTCCTGCTTCGAGCATAGCCTCCAGCGGAATAAGTCCTACCAGCTCCGAACCGGTAACCCTGATACCGCGTGCATCGGCTTTTTTACAAACTTCGTCAAATGCCACATGCACAGGAGTGATGCTGATGTTGGTAAGATTCATCGAAATTTGTGCAATTCCGTACTCTTCGATAAACCAACCTATGGCTTTGGTGGCTTTCAGCGAACCGGGAATATAAACAGGATTTCCATTTTCGTCTTTAACGATTTTTCCGGTTAACGGATTGCCCTCACGTTTTACACGGCCACGCTCGCGAACATCAAAAGCTATGGCATTGGCACGGCGGGTGGATGTGGTGTTCAGGTTTACATTAAAAGCCACCAGAAAATCGCGGGCACCCACAGCTGTTGCTCCGGTTTGAGCAACACGTTCGTTAAATTCGGCAGGACCGAAATCGGGTTTCCAGTGCGGGTCCGAAAGCTTCTCTTTTAATCCTTCGTATTCGCCTTTACGGTTATTGGCAAGGTTTTGACGCTCTTTGGTGTAAGCAGCATTCTCGTAACAGTAAACCGGAATCTGCAGTTCGTTGCCGATTCTTTCGGCCAGTTTACGGGCATACTCTACGGTTTCTTCCATGGTTATGCCGGCAACCGGAACCAGCGGACAAACATCGGTGGCCCCAAAACGGGGATGTTCGCCCTTATGATGACGCATGTCAATCACCTCAGCAGCCTTTTTTACTGCCTGAAATGCAGCTTCTATCACTTCGTCAGGTGTGCCCACCATGGTAACCACGGTACGGTTTGTGGCTGCACCGGGGTCAACATCAAGCAGTTTAACGCCTTCTGTTTTTTCAATCTCGTCGGTAATTTGCTTAATAATATTCATGTCGCGGCCCTCGCTAAAATTAGGCACGCATTCTATCAGTTTTCTCATGGAACAATGTTTTTATAAATGAACCGCAAAAATAGGAAAAAGTTTAACCCTGCTCAACGTTTAATAAATTGTTTTGCTGATGGTTTTTGGGGAAGAAGTTGGGGGGAAGTTGAGAAGTTGAGAGGGGGAGAGGATTTCTGGTTTGAAAATTCAAAGTTTGGAGGTTTAAAGTTTGAGGAACCGCTAAGGTGCGAAGGCGCAAAGCAAACCTTTTCGGTCGAACGAAGGTTTGTGGGGGGGCTCCGGAAAGGTTGAGAAGGTTTGAGTAGTTCAGAGGTTCAGATGTTTAGATGTTGA
>CAYNVN010000017.1:0-61265 GCA_964400655.1 uncultured Lentimicrobiaceae bacterium | reverse complement strand
CTCGTTGCTGGTTGCTTGATGCTCGTTGCTGGTTGCTTGGTGCTCGTTGCTCGTTGCTTGATGCTCGTTGCTGGTTGCTTGGTGCTGCCTGCCCGAATGTACCGGAAGGTACGGGCGGAGTTGCTGGTCGGTTCAGGGTTTGAAGGTTTAAAGTTTTAAAGTTTGATGTACCGCTATGGCGCAAAGGAAACCTTTTCGGTCGAACAAAGCCTTGCGTCCCGATAGTTATCACCCGATAATTATCGGGGGAGCCCGAAAAGGTTGAGAAGATACAGGTTTAAAAGTTCAAAAGTTCAGAAGTTTAGAGGTTTACCTGGTTGCTCGTTGCCTGGTGCTTGTTGCCCCTCCCGCGTCGCCCATCGTCATTCCGAGGGAAGCGAACCCGAAAGCTTTCGGGGAGCGACGAGGCCCGCCCGAACGTACCGTTCGGTACGGGCGGGAATCTCCTGAGTAGCAGCCTGCCTCTAAAAAGAGAGTTCAGTCGATTATAGCAGGGGATTTCTCGGTCGTGCCTCCCTCGAAATGACGGGGTAGGAATAAACGACGTAGTGTGGGGGTTGTTTATTTTTAAAATTAAGATTTGATTGAAATTTGGTGCTTGTTATTTGAAATTTACACCAAGTACTCCAAACTTTAGTGCACTTTAGTCACTCCAAACTTCCCCCCTCCTACTTACCATGAATATAATTAATGGCATTAAGGGCGGCAATGGTACCGTCGGATACGGCTGTTGTGATTTGCCTGAATTGTTTGGCACGACAATCGCCGGCGGCAAACACACCCGGCAGGTTGGTTTCCATCTTTTCGGAAGCAACAATTTCGTTCCGGCTGTTTAGCTCAACAGGTGTATTTTTTATCATATCGGTATTGGCTTCGTAACCAATAAAAATAAAAACCCCGTCGATTGCTTTTTCGTGAACCTCACCGGTTTTCAGGTTTTTATATTTTACCCCTCTCAGGCTCTCATCACCCCAAAATTCGATGATATGCGATTCCATGATAAAATCAATTTTCGTATTGGCTTTCACCTCCTCCACGGCATGTTCAAAAGCCTGAAAATGGTCAAACTCATGCAGTATGGTAACTTTGCTTGCATATTTCGTTAATGCAACCGCCTCTTCCAGTGCCGAGTTGCCGCCACCAACCACAATAATCTCCTTATCCTGAAAAAAATCACCGTCGCAGGTGGCGCAATAGGAAATCCCCCTGCCTTTAAATTCCGTTTCGCCGGGAACGTTCAACATTCGCGACCGGCCACCGGTTGCAATGATAAGGGCAGGTGCTTTATAAACGGTTTTATCACCTACGGTAACTGTTTTTTCGTCACCGTCAAGTGACAGGTCTGTAATTTTTACATTGGTCTTAATCTGACACCCAAACGATTTGGCCTGCTTTTTCATGGTGGACGAAAGCTGATACCCGGTGGTTAATTCAACCCCCGGGTAGTTGGCAATTTCGTATGTTAAAACCATCTGTCCGCCAACGGTTCCGGTATCCAGAACAACGGCATTTACTTTCGACCTGCCAAGGTAGATGCCTGCCGTCATTCCGGCAGCACCACCTCCTAAAATAATTACATCATACTTTTTTTCTTCCATCACTATTTACCGAAAACTTTATCCAAAATTTCAGTAATTTGTTCCTGGCTTTGAATGCTGCTTGTGGCGGCAACCACTTTGCCGTTTTTATAATAAACGGTAAAAGGCAGTCCCATAAACCCGCGGCACTCGGGAAGGTTACGAATCACATGGGCATGAGGATTATCAAAAAGCATATCTCTGAACTCAACATGCGTATATTCATCCTGCAGCTCTTCCATAATATCGTAAACCGGCACACACATGGGCCCCATGCGGCCACAGCATATCATTACATTTTCGTTATTGTTTATTATTTCGTTGTACTCATCCTCGGTAACAACGTGTTTTAAGTTTGTTGGTAATACCATTTTTTACTTTTTTTTCAGGTTAAAAATCGGCGGCAAATATAGAAATATTTTTAACAGAAGGTGATATTAAAGCGCTATATTTTCTTTGGTTCAACCTCATCATTCTATTTTCTAAATTATGCTTTCTCCTTATTCTAATATATCCCTAAAAACTTGAATTGCAACACTTTTTTTATTACTTTTATAGAAAATTATTTTTTATTGATAAATAAAAGGATTTCTTCCGTAGGATAAATAAACGAATTTAAACTAATCTGAGATGTTTAATACACATTTCAGGAGTTATAATAAGCAACAACATGAAACCAGCTATAACTTACGAAGAACTGTTAAAAGAAAACCGACTACTAAAAAAACAGTTAAAGCAGGCGACATCAGAAAGTATTTTTCAACATTTTTTTGAAAAATCGCCCGATGCACATCTGGTTATTATAAATAATCAAATTACCACCTGCAACCGGGCAACTGTTAAACTATTTAAATATAAATCAACAAAAGAGATTATTGGCAAATTTCCATGGACATTTTCCCCCAAAGTCCAGCCCGACGGGACAAACTCAAAAGCCAAAGCCAAATCGATGATACTTAAAACCCTTGAAAAAGGCAGCCACCGGTTTGAGTGGGTACATCAAAAAAGCACGGGAGAAACCTTTTATACGGAAGTTTTACTTACCACCATTTCAACTTTAGCAGACGAGAAAATTATTTACGGAACGATACATGATATCACCGTACTTAAAAAGGTGATGTCGTCGCTACGCGAAAGTGAAGAAAGGTTCAGGCTGTTTTACAACATGTCATTTGAAGGCATCATTATACATGATAACGGCATCGCCATCGACATCAACTCTACCTTCGAGAAGTTATCGGGTTACAAACGCGAAGATATCATCGGACAAAATATCCTTGAAAAATTTATCCCTGTCAGGTATCATTCAATCATTAAAAAGAACTTAAAAAAGCAATATTCAAAGCCTTACGAAGTTGAAGCAATACTAAAATCAGGAAAGATTGTTCCGGTTGAAACCGAATCGATAACCATAAAAATCAACAACCGAAATCTAAGATTCACTGCCATAAGGGATATAAGCGAAAAAAAGAACAACCGCATCGCATTGGAAAAAAGTCGCCTGCAATACAAAAAAGCCAATGAACTGTACCGTTTAATGGCCGACACCACACCCGATATGATATGGGCCAAAGATATGGAGGGTAAATTTTTATTTACCAACAAAGCCATTTGCGAAGGTTTGTTAAACGCCAAAGATATTAACGAACCCGTTGGCAAAGATGTGATGTACTTTGTAAATCGCGAACGAGAAAAACATCCGGAAGACAATGAATGGTTTACTTTCGGTGAAGAGTGCGGCGATTCGGATGCCATAACCATCAACAACAGAACCACCAGTCATTTTATTGAATACGGCAATGTTTTCGGGAAATATCTGATACTTGATGTTTACAAGGCACCACTTTGGGATGAAAACGGTAATATGATAGGAACCGTTGGAAATGCACGTGATGTCACCAAACAACTGGAAGCCGAGGAAAAGCTCAAAAGCAGCGAAGAGCGGTATAAAATGCTTTTCGAAAACTCCCCCGACCCCATTATTATCCATGACGGCAAAATAATTCTGGACGGGAATCCCGCATCATTTAAATCTTTAGGCCTGAAAAACAAAGAGCAGCTAATCGGAAAAAATGTCTTCAGCTTTGTTCACTCCGACTCAATAGGTTTATCGGAAAAACGGCTGAAAAGAATGCTGAAACAAAAATCATCGCTGGAAAGCATCGAAATAAAAATTATAACCCCCGATAAAAAAGAAATCATTGCACTCGCATCACCGTCGCTGATAACTTATAACGGCAAGCCCGCATTTATGGTTATCTATCACGACATCACCAATCGTAAAAAAGCAGAAGATGCAATTCTGGCAAAAGAAAAAGAGTTTCACAATGTGGTTGAATCGGCAGGCGATGCCATTTACCTTTCCGACTTTAAAACCGGGAAAATACTTTTAACAAATCAGCAGGCTTGTAATGCTACCGGTTACACAAAGGAAGAGATATTAAAAATGTACGTAACGGACATCAATCCAGATTTCAACAAAAACAATCTTAAAAGCAAATTATGGGCAAAACTTTCTCCCGGAGGCATATCAACACTTCAGGTTAATCACCGCACAAAAGACGGCCGTCTGTTTCCTGTTGAGGTAAGGGCCGGTTTGATTAATTATAATGGAAAAAAATCCATTTTGGCTTTTGCCCGCGACATTTCCGAACGCCGGAAAATATATAATGCACTGCTTGAGAGCGAAGAAAGATTTAAACGTTTATCGGATATTACTTTTGAAGGAATACTAATTCACGACCGTGGTATCACTTTCGACTTAAACCTGTCTCTTTCCCGTATGTTCGGCTACGACAAAAACGAACTTATGGGCAAAAATATTATTGAACTGTTAATTGCTGAAGAATCACGCAAACTGGTCAAACAAAATATCAAAAAAAATTATGCCGAAAGCTATCAGGTTACCGGAATTAAAAAAGACGGAACCCGGTTTCCGCTTGAAATCGAATCAAGAAATATCACCATCAATAAAAAAACAATAAGGGTAGCTGCTTTCAGAGACATCTCATTGCGTGTTAAAGCCGAAGAGGCATTACTAAGAAGCGAAGATAAATTCAGAAAAGCTTTTAGTACCAGCCCCGATGCCGTATCAATTTCCGAAATGGAAACCGGAAAATACTTTAACATCAACAAAAGTTTTACCGAAATATTGGGATATAACGAAAAAGATACAATTGGTAAAACATCAACCGAACTGGGCATTTGGAAAGAGCCGGAAACAAGAAATAAGATCGTATCCATCATAAAAACCAAAGGTGCCGTAAATAATTTTGAAGTTACTTTTATCAATAAAACCGGTGAAGAGATATACGGGCTGGTTTCGGGTACTATTATTGAATTGTCAGGAAAACCCTATTTACTGACCATTACAAGAGATATTACCGACAGGATAAAGGCACAAACCATTTTAAAACAACTTAATAACAAACTGAAACAACAAAACAAAGAGTATGAAAAACTGAATAACGACCTTAATAAAAGCATGGAACAAATCAGGCAAATCAACAGGGAACTTGAAATTGCCAAACACAAAGCCGAAGAATCGGACAGACTAAAATCGGCTTTTCTGGCAAATATGAGCCACGAAATACGCACACCCATGAACGGTATCCTCGGCTTTTCATCACTTCTGAACAATACGGAGTTAACAGACAAAGAAAGGTTAAGCTACATCAACATTATCGACACAAGCGGAAAACGTTTGCTGAACATCATCAACGATTTAATCGATATTTCAAAAATAGAGGCGGGACAGATGCAGGTCAGGTTATCGGAATGCAATGTTTCAAAGCATATTAATGAACTTAACAGGTTCTTCTCGCTGGAAGCCAGACAAAAAGGTCTGGAGCTGATTTGCCAGAAAACAAATGTTTCCGAACCGCCGGTCATCACTACCGATGTCGCAAAATTCAATGCTATTTTTACTAACCTGCTTAAAAACGCAATCAAATACACCCAAAAGGGAAACATCACCTTCGGGTTTACTCCCAAAGGTAAATACCTGGAATTTTTTGTTAAAGATACCGGTATCGGCATCCCTGAAAACAGGATAAAAGCCATATTCGACAGGTTTGTTCAGGCCGATATCGAGGACAGGGACGCATATGAAGGGGCCGGACTGGGACTTGCCATTACCCGCGCTTATGTCGAAATGCTCGGTGGTAAAATATGGGTTAATTCAGCCGAAGGCAAAGGGTCAACATTTTACTTTACACTGCCCGTAGGCGGCGACAAAACCATCACCCCTTTGATAAGCACAAAACCGGAACCGGAAAAACAAGAACCTATCCTGAACGTTTTAATTGTTGAAGATGAGGAATTTTCTCATGAGTTACTAAAAATCATGTTAAGAAACATCACCAATAAAATCTATTTTGCCAAAACGGGTATTGAAGCCATCGAAATCATTAAAAACAACGACGACATAAACCTCGTTTTAATGGACATAAAAATGCCGGGAATCGACGGGTTTGAAACTTCCCGGGAAATCCGGAAGATCAATAATGACATTAAAATCATAGCTCAAACGGCTTATGTTTTAAAAGATGACAAAGAAAAAAAACTGGAAAATGAGTTTGATTCTTATGTTACAAAACCCATTGACAAAACCGATTTGCTGAAAAAAATTAAGATGTTGTTTTAAAATAAAAGAAACTTGTTACACGACAAAGGCAAAAATTATCGTAATAAGCCGGCTGTATCGAATACATTATCGGGCCGGCATAATAAAGAAGAGCTGACAGAACTTATCAACAGCTATTTTAATAAAGAGTAATAAACGTTTAGTTTCTTCCGGCACAACGCACGCATTTTGAACTTTCGGGCATGATAATCAACCGCTGCAACGGAATGGGGTTTCCGCAACTGATGCAAATACCGAAATCTCCATCATCAACCCGTTCCAGTGCAATGTTAATGTTCTTCAATTTTCCTTCCGCCGTAACCAACGCCGCTTCGTTTACACTTTTGTTATTAATGGCATCCATCCGGCTAACCCTTCCAATGGCACAATCGGGTTCCACGGGTTGGGTAAGCTCCTTTAGTTCAGCAATGCGAACAAGTAACTTTGCTCTGTTTTTAACGAGATATTTTTTTATCTCCTCTTTTTCTTGTGAAGTCATACAGGATTTCTTTCGGCAGCATTATTTGGTATAGCTGCGGTAAAATTCAGCCGTGGTACTATAACGTTTGCCCGCTTTTTTAATGGCTTCGTAAAAGGTGTTTGCCCAATAGTTTCGCAATCCGGCTCCCGAAGCGTTGCCCGAAACCATATAACGCAGCAGCACCTCTTTTGTCCGGATATCGAAAAAAACAACGTGGTAATAGCCTTTGGTTTCCGTTTTGTCGTAAGCATCAACAATAAAAACCAATCCAATGTCTCCATCCATATCGGGATAACCTGATATAACGGCCTCAACATCTTTCCGGGTAAGATGCGGAATAAGTATCTCTTTATCGGTAATCCTGTCGGCATAGTTTACCCTTTTGTTTCTTTCCTTTACCACATTCAGGTTATACCTTGTTCTTACATTAAATGCCGTTTGGACATCGTACTTTTTTTGTTCGGATACAAATAAGCTGTTCCACGATTCGGGAAGCATTTCAAGCTCGGCAGCACTATTAAAACCGTTGGAACCCAAAAAAACAGCACCGCTATAATCCAATCCGAAAAAAACCATCGAATCGGCCTTATAAACCCTGTTGATTTCCTGTGCTGAAATTGTAATTGCAAGTATAAAAGCTGCGGCAGTCAGTAGTAATGATTTCATGGTTTTTCTTTGCGTTTATCAATAAAAGTTATCGGCTTACGGTTATCGGCCGGAAATTGCATTTTCAAAATATCCTTTGGCGCATAAAACTCAATTTCGGGGGCTACCCTGAGTTTTGCCCTGAAATGGTCTTTAATGGTTTTTTTACCAACATGCGCATTGTCTCTGCATCCTGCCCTGACCAAAATTTCATCGGTACCCAAATCGTTGGTATAAACTTCAATCACATAGTTTTCAATGCACTCTATTTCGTTTAAAACGTCATAAATGGCCGGCGGGAACAGGGTAGTACCCTTAAATTTCAGCATCTGCTGTTTACGCCCGATAACGGGGCCGAGCCTGATGGTATTTCTGCCGCAGGAGCAGGGTTCGGTATGATGATAACAAATATCGCCGGTTTTAAAACGCAACAGCGGCATGGCCTCCACGCCAAGGGTGGTAATGGTAACTTCACCCGGTTCGCCCTCCTTAACGGGATTATTATTTTCATCCAGAAACTCAACAATAATCATTTCCGGATGGTGATGCCCTCCCCTGCCTGCATCGCACTCGGTAAAAGCCGTTCCCATCTCGGTAGAGGCATAGGTGGAGTAGAGTTTAATATCCCATTTCTCGGTTATCTTTTTACCGAGGGTATTCAGGGTAAAATCGTTATTCCGGATAGGCTCACCAATACAAACCGCTTTTTTAATACCGGAATTTTTATAATCAATTCCGTTTTTTTCGGCATAATCAATCAGCTTGGGTATAAACGAAGGTACGGTAACCAGTCCGGTGGGGTGATACCGTTTGATGCTCTCAAACTGCAATTCCTGCAAACCCGGACCAACCCGTATAATACCGGCTCCCAGTTTGCGCAAACCCAGATAATATGCAAGCCCGGCCATAAACCGTTTATCCATGGTAACCATCAGCTGAAAGGTATCCTCTTCGGTAACACCTGCACACGAAAACGAAATATACTCGTTGTAGGCAAGCCTTTCCAGGTCGTTGTCGGTCATGGCAAAAGTTACCGGCTCACCCAGCGTTCCCGAAGTGGTAACGTAGTCAACAATCTTGTTGCGTCCAACGCATAAAAAGTCATCGTTGCGGTTTTGCAGGTCGTCCTTGGTGGTTACCGGAATACCGGCAAGGTCTTCCAGTGTTTTTATGTCGCCAATATTGATATGGTTCTTTTTGAAATGATCGCGATAAAAAGTGGAATTTTCCTGTAAATAGGGCAAAAGTTCACGCAGCCGTTTTTCCTGATAAATCTTTATCTCTTCAGGCGATCGTTTCTCTATATCAGGAATAAACATGATTTTGTTGTTCAATATTAATCTTCGCTGCTGCTTCTCCGTGAACCGGAAGAGGAAGATGAGTGATGGCGATGAGAACGGGAAGAATGGTGTTTTTTGGTATGCTTAAAGCTGAGCCCCATGTAAATAAGGTACAGCCATCCGGCCACAAACAACATACCGCCCATGGGGACTATAAAAGAGAAAAATCCTAAATGCAGGGAGGTGTAACTGGAAGTAGCCTTAATCATCATCCCGAAGGAAAAAAAGAATATCCCGAGAAAAAAGAAAGCATACACTACATTCAGCAACTTTTGTGAAAACATCTTATGCCCGAACGACAGGGCAAGCAATGCCAGGGTATGATACATCATATATTGAAGGCCTGTTTGATAAGTTTCGTAATTATCTCCCGTGAGCTTCAATTTTAAAACATGGTCGCCTATTGCACCGAAAAACATCACTAAAAAACCAAAAATACCTACTGTTACTAAATATCGCTTTGTCATACTTTACAATTTAGATTAATACAATCTCTGACAAAAATAGAATTAAAGAGGATGCACACCTAACAAAATAGATTACTTTTTTTCACTGTCATTTTAGATTACTTTTGTTGCAGAAATCATTAAAACCAAAAAGATGAAAGTTTCGGTAGATATTAGTTATTACCCTTTAAAAGACGAGTTTATTCCGCACATACTTGATTTTATTGACCGTTTAAATCAAAACCGCAACATTACGGCGCAAACCAACGGAATGAGCACACAGGTTTTCGGCGAATACTTTGAGGTAATGGAAACACTAACCAAAGAGATTCATAAATCGTTTGAGTTGCCCCACTCGGTATTTATCTTAAAGGTCATCAATGCCGATTTACAAAAGCATTCCTAAAGCCTGATGAGTGATTTGATACATTTTTTTATTGAGCCGTACGAAACCGCCACATGGTTCAATATTATACTTGAAATGCTGGCAGCCGTTTTCGGGGTAGCCAGTGTTTTTTATGCCCGTAAAGAAAACATTTTGGTCTTCCCCACCGGGATAATCAGCACGGGCATTTATGTTTACCTGCTGTCGCAATGGTCGTTATACGGCGATTTGATCATCAATATCTACTATACCATGATGAGCATTTACGGCTGGTATAAATGGGGGAAGGTGATAGATGATAAAGATTCGCATATCGCCATCAGCCGTACCGATTTTACCGATAAGCTGAAAGCAACGGGAATTTTTGTGTTCACATCAATATTTGTTATTGCGGTTTACCGCTACTACAATGTTATGCCCAACAACCTTGGTTTTAAGGAAAGCGTTGATTATGCCCTGCAAAAACTCACTTCGGGCAACTTAAAGGATTTCAGAATGGCAACGCCGTTTTTAGACACCTTTACCACCGGCATTTTCTTTTCGGCCATGTGGCTGATGGCCAATAAAAAAATCGAAAACTGGATTTTGTGGATTGCCGGTAATATTGTTTCCATTCCGCTATATTTTGTGAAAGGTTACGGATTTACAGGTGTTCAATACACCATTTTCTTAATTTTGGCAGTGATGGGTTATATTTCGTGGCGCAAAATTATTGAACAACAAAAAAAGGAGGGGGCCGGATGATCAGGCGTATTGCCATAACCGGACCCGAATCAACGGGTAAAACATGGCTTGCAAAAAAACTTGCCCAATATTTTAATACGGTTTGGGTTGAAGAGTACGCCCGTGAATATTTGCAAAGTAACGGACAAGATTACCGTTTTGAAGACATCGTTAAAATTGCCGAAGGACAAAAAAAAAGAGAAGAAGCGCTGTTGTTAAAGGCCAACAAAATGCTGTTTTCGGATACCGAACCCGTTGTAACCAAAATATGGAGCGAAGTGGTTTTCGGGAAATGCGACCGACGGATTGAAAACGAAATAATCAACAATCCCTACGACCTTTATCTGCTTTGCTATCCCGACCTTCCCTGGGAACCCGACCCTTTACGTGAGAACCCGGATAATAGATTGGAACTTTTTGAGTTATACAGAAAAGAGTTGTTAAAACATAAACTGAACTTCAAAATTGTAAAAGGAAACGGGGAGAAACGATTTGAAAATGCACGGAGGTTTGTGGAGGAGGGAGTTGAGGGTTAGGGGGTAAAGGGTTAAGAGTTAAGAGTTAAGAGTTAAGAGTTAGGAGTTAGGAGTTATGTGTTAGGTGTTATGTGTTAGGTGTTAAGAGTAAAAAATGAATTCGAAAAAAATAACCGTTTTGTTTTTGGCGCGATGGTATCCGCACCGGTACGATCCCATGTTGGGGTTGTTTGTGCACCGGCATGCCGTGGCGGTAAAACGCTATTGTAATGTAGGAACGGTTTATACGCATAACGATACTGAAAAAAAGATAAACGGTTACGAGATAGATTTTAACACTGAAGAGGGCGTGCCGGTGGTACGGGTCTATTACAACGGGTCAAATAACCCCGTAACAAAAGCGGTGAAATTTTGGAAAGCCAACCGCTTGGGAATAAAACGCATGGAACAACAAATAGGCAGTTTCAACATCATTCACGTTCATATTTTAACACGTCTCGGACTTGTGGCGCTTTATTATAAATGGAGCAAAAAAATACCCTATGTTGTTAGCGAGCATTGGTCGAGATACTTAAGTTTAACAGGAGGATTCAGCGGATTTCTCAGAAAAAAACTTACCCGTCTGGTGGTAAAAAATGCCCGTTTGATTACCACGGTAACGCAAAACATGACCAATGCCATGAAAGGCCATAAACTGTTCAACAACCATTACCGCATACTGGCCAATGTGGTTGACGAACCCTTTTTAACCACGCAACCCGTTACCGGCGAAAGAAAGACAAAAATACGGCTGCTTCATGTATCCTGTTTTGAAGATGTTTCGAAAAACGTAAGCGGCATCATCAATGTACTGGCTAAACTAAAGGACAGAAACGATTTTGAATTTCATTTTATAGGCGACGGAATGGATTTCAGCAAAGTTGTTAAACGGGCTGAAGCACTGGGTTTGGACAAAAACAAAATTGTTTTCCACGGATTAATGGACAGCCGCGGGATTGCTGCCGAAATGGCCAAAACCGACCTGCTGGTTATGTTCAGCAATTACGAAAATTTTCCGGTGGTAATTAACGAAGCCTTTTGTATGGGCGTACCGGTTTTGGCTACTGCCGTGGGCGGCATCCCCGAAAAGGTAAATCACTCAAACGGCATATTGATAACCCCCCGCGATGAAGAAGCACTGGAAAAAAGCATCAGGGATTTTTTAGACAAAAAAATCACATTCGACACCCGCGACCTGATGAAACGTTCAAGAAAAGAGTTTTCTGCCGATACAATAGGAAAAGAGCTCTTAGGTTATTATGAAAATGCCCTGTCGAATAAAAAATAAATATCCGATGATAACTGATAAATCAGCACAATTGCACAAAAATGTAAAAACAGGCATGTTATTAGCTTCGGTATTGTTGCTTCTGTGTGTTTCGGCAATACCATTGCCGGCTCAAACCATCACCATTTCGGGCAAAGCCCGACAAAGGGTATTCGAAAAGGTGCGCGTTAAAGTTTATGCCGATCAGTTTTCGCACCTCAAAAAAACAGTGGCCGAAACACTTACCGATGAAAACGGAAACTTTTCCCTTACTTTCGATTACCCCGAAACCAACTATGCTTACTTGTTGGTTGAACTGCTTGAAGGCGAATTTTATCTGGTTCCGGGAGGCGATTATCAGTTTGATATCTATCCGGATACGGCACAAAGAGGTTCGGTGTACGACCGGCTGCCGTTGCAGTTTAGCCTTAAAGCCGGCGACGGAGGTTTAAACGACAATATAATGCGATACAACTCCATGTATAACACCTTCTTGTTAAATAATTTCAACCGGATATATCGCAGCCGCAGCCTGACCGTAATCGACGACTTCAGAAAATCGGTAAAAGAAAATTTTGCCGGATTCAACAACCGTTATTTCGATACTTATGTAAAATACTCGCTGGCACAGCTTGAATGGGTGAGCAAAAAGAAAAGCACCAAAACCATTGTATCGGAATATTTTGCCGGTAAACCGGTACGTTTTAACAACATCCAATATACCGATTTTTTCAGGGATATTTTTAAGGAATATGTTGTAGCAACGTTTTATGCCAAACATTACAACAACATGGTTGAGGCCGTTGACAAAGGCTCGTTTAAAGATTTTGATAACATTTTAACGCAGGACATGTTGCTGGCAAACGACAGACAGTTACGCCTGCTGATATTGATGCAAACGGTAGCGGGATTTTATCACAATCCCGAATTTTCGGACAAAGGCATTTTGAAAATATTACAGGAGATAAAGCAATCCGGTAAAACGGCAACGATTCGTAACATAGCAGCTCACTATCTGACAAAACTTAATCATCTTGCGCCGGAAACGCCTGCTCCCCGGTTTGATCTGCCGGTTGCAAGCGGCAAAACCTTTTCGCCGGCCGACTTTAAAGGTCAGGTTACCATTTTCGATTTTATGAAAACCGACTGCAAGATTTGTCTGGCTCATCTCGATTTTTTAAAAGATATGAGCAGCCGCATGGGAAACAAATTAAAGATTGTTGTTTTGGTTTACGGCGAACACCCCGAAAAAATATCATTTTTATTGAAACAACAGGGGCTCGACTGGCCGGTACTTTATGTGGGAAAACGCACCGATATTCTGGATATGTATGATGTTAAAATATTTCCCACCTATATTTTGCTTAACCCCGATGCCACCATTGGCCTTGCCCCCGCATCCATGGCAGATGAAAATCTGGAAAAGGAGGTAACAAGGCTGATAAATAAAACATCAAATCATTGATGATCAATTTTCGAAAATTTCACGGTCGTGTTTTATTTTGTTAAATGCAATGCTCTTTAACTCGTCAGAAGTATCAAAAATCATTTCGGCATCGGTAGGAAAGGGAACCGGTTTTTTGCGTACCAGTTCGAGCATGTTCTTGGTAAGCGCCTCTTTATCACCTTCAAAGGTGGCATAATCGTAATTAAAAACAAACTCGGTGGATACCGGATAACTTTTAATCAGCTGGCCGGTGCTGTTATTATAATAATCCAGTACCGCCTTTACCCGGGCACTTTTGTTTAAATGCGTTTTGGTAACAAAAGCCTTCAGGGTTTTGTATTTGGTTTTCTTAATGTCGTTACCCAGCGAATCCTTCATCACGTTGCCGTTGGCATCCAAAACGTATTCCCATCCGTCTTCAACCTCTTTGGTTTCGGTAACTTTTTCCTGTTGCACCAGTTCCGGTGAAACATCTATCTCTTTCAACAGCAACTCTATGTCGTAATCGTAAGCAACATCCTGTTGCGCATAATTATCAAAAACCACCCAAAGCCGGTTCAAATCACCAATGTTCATTTTTTTTATCTGCTCTTCGTAATGTTTCGGCAAAACCGCGTCCGATTGATTTTCAATACGAAACAAAACATAGTTAATCCCCGCATCTAAAGCGTCTTCCATAAGCGCGGCACTGTTTTTATAACCGGGTAAATGGTTATTAATAAAAAGCAGCTCGTTGTAGGCTGTCCGGGCATCCGGTTTATTGCCCGTTTGAAGCAGCAATTTTGCATGTTCGTAGTTGTATGCCGCCGCCTTTTTTAGTGCCGCCGTTTGGTCGGCAATAAAATCATGTTTTTTAAAGTTTATTCTGTTGAGCACCGCATCGGGCAGCCTTCTGATTTTCTCCTGCCGCCTCTCCAGATTTACATAACGGTTATACACCGGCTCCCAAATATCGGGTTGGCCGCTTAGTTTCAGCTTCTCTATCCTGTCAAGGTCGTCATCGTTAGCCAGTTGCCAGGCCTTTTTTAGCACCGATGCCTCTTTCCGGTTATCGGGATTTTTCATCAATTTCTTTACCGACTTATCAATGGCCGCATCGTAGTTTCCGGTTTCAAGCAGTTTGGTTGAGCTGCTGCACGAAACCATCAGCAACAGCATAATCAGGAATACAATTTTTTCTTTAAGCATAGTACAAAATTAAAAGCGGTGTTTGTTTTCTACAAAAGTAAAAATTGAGCGTAAAAAACCCAACGATACCGTAAATTACTTCTACCTTTGCAGCCAATGAGAAAGATATTTTTGACAGCCGCACTTATTTTTACGGCATTTTTTGCAAATGCCCAGGAGTTGCAAATTGCCCTGCTCAAGTACAAAGGTGGTGGCGACTGGTATGCCAACCCCACATCGTTACCCAATCTTGTAAGGTTTTGTAACAGACAGCTGGGAACAAATATTTCGGACGAAATTGCCACTGTGGAAGCGGGCAGTGAAGAGTTGTTCAATTATCCTTTCGTGCACATTACCGGCCACGGGAATATCATTTTTAGTCCCGCTGAAGCCGAAAACCTGCGGAACTATCTGGCGGCAGGAGGTTTTTTGGAAGTGTCGGATAATTACGGGCTGGACAAATACATCCGCAGGGAGATGAAAAAGGTTTTTCCCGGACTGGAATTTGTAGAACTGCCCTTTGACCATCCCATTTATCATCAACAATACAATTTCCCCAACGGGTTACCTAAAATCCATAAACACGACGGCAAAAACGCGCAGGGCTTTGGCATTATTTACAAGGGGAGGCTTGTGGTTTTTTACGATTACGAATGCGACCTTGGTGACGGCTGGGAAGACCCATCGGTTCATCACGATTCACAACAAAAACATGATGAGGCCCTGCAAATGGGAGCCAATATCATTCAATATGCGTTCGGAGAATAAAGTTAAGCCGTTCGCTTTTGCTCCGTATATAAAAATCGTTTGATCTTTTTGGTGGCGGTTTTCACAAACTCCTCTTTGTGAACTTTTACCTCGCTCAGTTTTGAAAAACGGTTTACCTTGGAGTTCACATAATCGCGGACATCCTTCTTCATCTCCTCATATTTATGTTCGATAAATTCTGAGAAATCGGCAACCTTTTCTTTCATTTCGCGATACTTCATCTCAACCTCTTCCGTATTAAAATGAACAAGTGCCACCAGTTTACCCTTCATCTCAAGCACCAGCGATTCCTGAACATGCGGGTAGTTATTGATAACCGACTCAATATCTTCGGGGAAAATATTTTCGCCGCCGGGTCCGATAATAACGTTTTTACTTCTTCCTCTGATAAACAGGTAACCATCTTCGTCAATAAATCCGAGGTCGCCTGTTTTAAACCACCCGTCCTCCGTAAAAACCTCTTTGGTAAGCTCAGGTTCTTTGTAGTAACCTTTCATCACATTGGGCCCTTTAGCCCAAATCTCACCCTCGCCTGTTTTAGGGTCGGGATTGTTGATCTTCAACGTAACCCCTTTCAATACAGGCCCGGTTGACTGAAGTTTTGTATGCTGCGGATTAACACCTGCCAACAGCGGTGATGTTTCGGTTAAACCGTAACCAATGGCATAGGGAAACTTTGCTTCGCGCAAAAAAGATTCCACCTCCTTATCCAGTTTGGCACCGCCGATTCCAAAAAATTTCAGCCGGCCGCCAAACATTTTGTAGAGTTTTTTACCGGCCATCCTGTTGAGTATTTTTCTAAAAAACGGCACGCCGTACAACGATTTCAAAACTTTTTTATCGTTGAATGTCGGTAATATTTTCCCGCGGTAAATCTTTTCGATAATCAGCGGAACCGAAAGCATCAGGGTAGGTTTTACCAGCTCAAGTGCAGGCAACAATACCGCCGGAGTAGGTAATTTTCTTAAATAATAAACGGAAGCTCCCGAAATTACGGGAAGCAAAAAACCAATGGTATTTTCGTAAGTGTGCGACAGCGGCAAAACAGACAAAAACCTGTCTTCGGGAAAAATATCCTGCACGGTACGACTGGCAACCGCATTGGAACATATATTTTTGTGGGTAAGCATCACCCCTTTCGACTTTCCGGTTGTTCCCGAAGTATAAATAATGGCCGCCAGCATATCTTCTTCAACGGCATACTCTTTTTGCGGCTTTTCTCCCAGTTTAAACATCACCTCTTTTCCTTTACAAACCGAAAAATCTTCGATGTGAATACGGGTTTTCAGGTGGGCCATTTTCAGTTTTTCAACCTTGGCAATCAAAGCACGCGAAACAAATAGAGCCTTGGCTTCCGAATGTTCCAACACATTTTCCACCTCCTGTTTGCTAAAATCAGGTAACAACGGAACCACAACCGCACCCATCCAGGTAATGGCAAAATAAGCCACACCCCAGTTGGGCATATTAGCACTTAAAAGGGCAACTCTGTCGTTTGGTTTTACACCGGATTTTTCAAGAAGTGCGGCAACAGCCAGCACTCTTTCGTAAAAATCGTGGTAAGTAATAGGGGTTTCGGCTACAAAAGCAAGAGCAGGTCTGTCGGAATACAAATCCGCCGACCGTTTTAAAAGTGCCGGAAAAGTAAGCCAGGGAAATTCTTTGTTCATCAGAAAAAAATTACTGTTAATAATAAACAAAAGTAGTTTAAAAAACTTACTCTGCAGGCAAAGTGTTATCTCTTAATAAATTTTGTAAACTTTCAATTTGCGAAGAGGTACCTAAAACAAACAATTTATAGTTATCCATTAACATGATCTCGGGAGTCGGGTTAATGATAAAATCGCCGGTTGCCTTTTTTAGCCCGATAATATTGGCACCTGTTTTTCTTCTAAGTTCCAGTTCTTTCAACGGTTTGGCCCTAAGCCAGTCGGGCAGAGTTTCGATATGTATCTCCTCAAGCAAAACCGACGACTCGCCATGAATGTTCAGGTGTTCCAAAAACTCCACCACCTCCGGCTGGGTTACCATGGTTGCCATATGCGCCCCTCCCACCCGCTCGGGCATCACTACGCTGTCAACACCGGCTATGCGCAGTTTTTTTTCAGAGCTTTCGTCAGATGCGCGGCTAATAATGTTCAGCGAATGATTGAGTGCCCTTGCCGTTAACACCACGTAAAGATTATCGGCATCGTTGGGCAAAGAGGTGATGAGTGACCGGGCCGATTTAATATCGGCCTTCAGCAGGATTTCATCCGTAGTGGCATCTCCCTCCATAAACCGCACCGGCTTACCAATATTGTTTAAAACAATATCATGGTCTTTATCGATTACCACCACCGACTCGCCAAACGACTGCAACTCTTTAACCACCTGCTTTCCGTTACGGCCATATCCGCAAACTATAATATGATTTTCCATTTTCTTAAATTTTGATTTTCTGCTGTATCCTTTAATAAACACCGACAACTGATTTTGAAACAGATTTTGGGTAAACTGCGACAAAAAATAAGTAAGTACCCCGAGGCTTGAAATAATGAGTATAACCGCAAATATCTTTCCCGTATCCGACAATGGCTCCACCTCTCCATATCCCACCGTGGAAGTTGTAATGATGGTCATGTAAACGGCATCAATCAAACTGTAATCCTCAATAATTACAAAGCCCAAAACACCCAGCACAATAATTATAACAAGGTAAATCCCTGCCATTATAAAATTCGCCTTATGCCTGTCGATTATTTCCATATTGTTTGTTTATCATTTGTCACAAATTTACAACAAAATCGGTTAACGGTTGTTGCCCTATGATTGATATGATATCTGCAACAAAGCCTCTCTACCGAAAAAACATGAAATTATTTACAAAATCATTAACACAATCCCGACAAACCTGAAATATCAAAAAAAGAAGGCGAAGTAAAACGGAAATAATTTTGTTAAAAACATATCTGCAAAAATAAAACAGACACTGCTTGCTTATTGAACAATAGTTCAATAAATTTGCCGACCAATTTGCAAACAATATGTCACCACGTCCCAAAAGGCATCGAAAAATAAATGAACCACCTTTTATAACAGGATTTGTTCCTGAAAATGGCGACTACGACCCAAACGACAGCATCACCCTATTTTTTGAAGAGTACGAAGCGCTGAAACTTGCCGACTACAAAGAGATGTCGCAACTGGAAGCTTCAAAGGTTTTGGAAGTATCACGTCCTACCTTTACCCGTATTTACAATTCGGCACGCAAAAAAATTGCAAAGGCTTTGGTTGAACACAAACCGGTTCGTATTGCCGGCGGCGATGTGATATTTGATGAAAAATGGTACGTATGCAAAGAGTGTGAAACCGTTTTTAAATTCACACCCGAAGATGACGATACAGTTGTTTGTCCCGTTTGCCGTTCGGAGGATATTATTGAAATTCAGGATGCCGAATTTACTCCCGGTTTTCAAAGAGGACATGGCGGCAGAGGGCATCATTTCAGAGGCATGGGACAACAGGGAAACTGTGTTTGTCCCAAATGCAATTACACAATACCACACCGGCCGGGGGTTCCGTGTAACAGCACCCTTTGCCCCCGGTGCAACATTCGTTTGGTAAGAGAAAATTCATCGCATCATTTAAACATTTTAAAAAAAAGAAAACATTAAAACAATATGAAAAAGAGATTAGCCATTCCTGTTGATAACGGCGTATTATCGCAACATTTCGGTCATGCGCCGGAGTTTGTTTTTTTTGATATTGAAGACAATAAAATTATCAGGGAACAACATCTTCCTCCACCGCCACATACCGAAGGCTCCATTCCGCGCTGGCTGGCAAATCAGCAAACCACCGACATTCTTACAGGCGGTATCGGGCCAAAAGCCGTTGAAATTCTCTATTCAAACAACATTAACGTATATGTGGGCGTTGAGATTGACGAACCGGTTAATCTGGCAATGGATTTTGTTAACGGAAACCTGAAATTCGGACAAAACTATTGTCATCATTAACACAACAAAAAAAGATATCGAACATATAAATAACCGGGTAAAACCTTAAAAACAATAATAAAATGGATACAAAAAATCAGGGATTCAATTCCAAACTGATACATGCAGGTGCATACGAGGATGCCAAAGGCAGCGTGGTAGGCCCCATCTATCAAACATCTACTTTTAAATTCAGAAACGCCGATCATGGTGCAGCCTGTTTTTCGGGCGAAGAGGACGGTTTTATTTACACCCGTCTTGGAAACCCCACCATCGAAGAGCTGGAAAAAGCAGTGGCAGAGCTGGAAAACGGTTTTGGCGGGCTGGCAGTAGCTTCGGGTATGGCCGCCGTTAACACGGTTTACCTCACCCTTTTGGGACAAGGCGATCATGTAATCAGCCACAATGCGGTTTACGGCCCCTCACGAGGCATTATGGAAAAACAGTATCCCAAGTACGGCATCGAATCAACTTTTGTTGATTGTACCAATCTGGATAACATCGAAAAAGCCATTAAACCCAATACCAAATTGCTATATCTTGAAACCCCGGCAAATCCCACCATCGGCATCACCGATTTGGAAGGAGCCGTGGCAATTGCCCACAAGCACAACATTAAAATTTGTGTTGACAACACATTTTGCAGCCCCTATTTGCAAAAGCCTCTTGATTTCGGTGCCGATATTGTTCTCCACTCGATGACCAAATTCATCAACGGACATGCCGATATTGTAGGCGGTATGGTTGTTGCCAAAGATGCCCAACTGTATGCGGAATTAAAATATGTAATGACCAATATGGGATTCAATATGGACCCGCATCAGGCCTGGCTCACACGTCGCGGACTTAAAACACTTGCCATCCGTATTGAACGGGCACAGGAAAACGCCATAAAAGTTGCCGATTTTCTTAGCAAACATCCTAAAGTTGAATGGATTTTGTACCCCGGACTGGAATCTCATCCTCAATACGAACTGGCTAAAAAACAGATGAAAGGCCCCGGAGCCATGATATCGTTTGGTGTTAAAGGCGGACTGGAATCCGGTAAAAAGGTTATGGACAATGTTCATCTTGCCGCGCTGGCAGTATCGCTGGGAGGTATCGAAACCCTTATTCAGCACCCCGCTTCCATGACCCACTCAAAACTCTCGAAAGAAGCCAAAGAGAGTGCCGGAATTTCCGACGGTCTGGTGCGCTTGTCGGTTGGTATTGAAGATGCCGAAGATATCATTGCCGATTTAGAACACGCTCTTTCATTCGCATAGTGCATTAACATTGCATTTCGTTAAATAACGATTGCAAATCGGATAAGGGTATTTGTATATGATACCTCCGGTTTGCAGTCGTTATTTTTTTGTAATTTTTACTGTTTATAAACTAACAATTGAACATATCTTTCCGGCTTAAATATTATGCCGGCACCGGTAATAAACTAATTTTGGCGCTCATTATTAACCCTGAAAAAATTATGAAAAAACAGTTTACAAAATTTATTGCAACAGCTGTTCTGTTAATGGGATCAGCTGCCGGTGCCTATGCCGGCGAAGCCGGTAACAGTGTCGTATCGTCGATACTTGAAGTGCAGGCATACAACAGAGCCATCCATATAATGGCCATGCTTTTAATCGGTTTCGGATTTTTAATGGTATTTGTTAAAAAATACGGCCGCTCGGCCATTACGGCTACCTTTCTGCTGGTTAGCGTATCGCTGCCTATGTATCTTGCCGTAAAAAGCCTTGGAATTTTCGAAGCAAAAGGCGAAATCGAACAGTTTATTCTTGCCGAATTCGGTGCTGCCAGTTTGCTTATTGCCGCAGGCGCATTGCTGGGAAGAATTAAAATGTATCAATACATCATTTTGGGATTGTTGTTTATCCCCTTTTATATTTTTAACGAACTGGTGGTGGTTGACGACTATTTTAATTTTGTAGGAACCGTTGCCGACACAGGCGGCTCAATCGTAATTCATGCCTTCGGTGCACTGTTCGGCATTTCTGCCGCCATTTCGCTAACCACCCGAAAAGCACGGGAAACCGCTATTTTATCCGATGCTGTTTCCGACAGGTTTTCGTTACTGGGCAGTATGGTATTGTGGGTTTTCTGGCCCAGTTTCTGCTCGGCACTGGTACCGGTTGAAATGATTCCCGCTTCGGTGGTAAACGTGTTTCTTGCATTATCGGGTTCAACCCTTGCAACCTATTTTGCTTCGGTTTACCTGAGAGGAAAAATAGGAGCGGCCGACATTGCCAACGCAGCCCTTGCCGGCGGTGTTGCCATAGGTTCAACATTCGACCACGCAACACACACCCAGGCAATGGTCATCGGACTTATTGCCGGTGCCATTTCAACCTTTGGCTTTGCCGTACTTCAGGAAAAACAGGAAAAATTTCATAAGATTGTTGACTCGTGCGGCGTATCGAACTTACACGGAATACCCGGTATTTTCGGCGGACTGGCGGCAATTTTTGTTGTTGACGGATTAAATACCGGCTCACAGTTAAAAGGTATCGGCATTACCATTGCCATTGCCGTAGTTGCAGGATTAATCTCGGGTAAGATTGTATCGTTGTTCGGCAAACAGGAATTGCTTTACGATGATGCCGCCGAATTTGAAGATGCCGACTAACAGTGTTTTAAACAATTTCCTCTGATTAACCTTAACCCATCCGTAATCTTCCTGTTTAACCGCAGGCAGATTACGGATTTTTTTGTGTTTTCAATAAAGCAATAATGACACGATCGTTATTAAAACGACAAAGAAAAAGAGTAAAACTCCCATTATAATCAAAATTCCCGTCATTCGCCAAATGGTACCGGCAACAGTGGTATGATAAAACCTTTTAATCCATAAATAAACCAGTGTAATCAACAGTACTGTTTCGGTCAAATACACAATATCAGCATCTGACACAAGATGAACCAAAATAAAAAAGGTAAAAACGACAAACAAAACCGATTGCAGATGCACCACAAAAATCAGATGCTCGTAATAATAGTGCCGTTTTCTGAAAAACAGGAAAAACACAAAAGCCGTAACCGGCATTAAAAGAAACATCCCTTTTGAAACGTTTTCGCGAACTGAACTTAAAAACGCCGATTTTCCCTGCCTGGTATTAAGCTGCTCCAACTTATTAATTACATATTTCTTAAATGCACTTTTTGCTTTGGCAGGCTCTTGTTTTGCTGCCGCCAAACTATCGGAAAGTGTTTCCATAAACCCTTCGTCATATTGTTCGGTTGCAGAATTATCGCTGCTTATGTCAATAAAACTCATGGTATCTGTAACCGACAAAGTAAAAAAGTAAACCAGGCTTATGATCAGATAAATCCTGATGGGTGAAACAAACTTTTTGTGCTTTCCTTTTAAATACTCGCTGGTCAGCAAAGCGGGAGAAAAAAGAAGCTTTTTAATTGTTATAAAAAACTTTGAGTCGATATTAAAGTTGGCCGACAAAAACTCGCCGAGGATATGTTTAAACCCGAGTTCCAGCTCACGGTTCTCCTGTCCGCAATAAGGGCAAAATTTAAAACTTTTGTCAAACTCCCCGCCACAATTAAGGCACCTGCTTTTATTCGTTTCCGTCATCATTAATATTAAAATCAACAACGAAGATAATAAATTTAACCTTTTTAAAATATTCCCTTAATTTTACCCGTAAAACTAAGTCGTTTGTTATGAATATTGAAGAGGTACGAAACCATTGCTTAAACAAACCCGGTGCGGAAGAATCGTTTCCGTTTGATAAAGAAACCCTTGTTTTTAAAGTAAACGGAAAAATGTTTGCCCTTTTGAGCCTTGAAGACGGCAGTAAAATAAATTTAAAATGCGATCCCGAAAGAGCCGTTGAATTACGAGAACACCACCCCGAAATATTGCCGGGTTACCATATGAATAAAAAGCACTGGAATACGGTAATTTATAACCAATCGCTGCCCGAATCGCTGATTAAAGAGCTGATTGACCACTCGTACGGGTTAATTGCCGGAAAAAAGTAACGGTTCAAAAAAACTCCAAAGGGCTACCCCGTTAACTCAACATTAAAGGTTTAACAAACCGCTCCACATCATCGCCGCCAATCTCATTATCACATAAAATAACCAAACGCTCCATCACATTGTGCAGTTCCCTGATGTTACCGCTCCAGTAAAAACCTTTAAGCATCTCCAATGCTTCGTCGGTAATGTTTAACGGAGCCTTACCCTGTTCAAGGCTTATCTCTTCGATAAAATGTTTCGACAACAGTGCCACATCTTCCTGACGTTCGCGCAACGGAGGAACCTCAACAATAATAACACTTAACCTGTGGTAGAGGTCTTCTCTGAAATCACCTTTTTGAATGGCTGTTTTCAGGTCTTTATTGGTAGCTGCAATAATACGCACATCAACCGGAATCTCTTTTTCGCCGCCCACTCTGGTAATTTTGTTCTCCTGCAAAGCCCGTAACACCTTGGCCTGTGCCGACAGGCTCATATCACCTATCTCATCTAAAAAGAGCGTACCGCCGTGAGCCAGTTCAAAATCGCCTTTGCGCATTTTATGAGCCGAAGTAAACGAACCCTTCTCGTGTCCGAACAACTGACTTTCGATAAGTTCCGAAGGGATGGCGGCACAATTTACCTCAACAAACGGAGCATGTGCCCTGTTGCTTTGCTCATGTATCTGACGGGCAACCAACTCCTTACCCGTTCCGTTTTCGCCCGTAATCAGCACACGGGCATGGGTGGGGGCAACTTTGGCAATCATCTGTTTTACCTGAACAATAGCAGGCGATTCGCCAACTATTTCATACTTTTTATCCACCTCTTTTTTCAACTGTCGTGTTTTAACCACCAAATCTTTTTTATCGATGGCATTACGCAACATCACCAAAAGCCGGTTAAGGTCGGGCGGTTTTACAATAAAATCGTATGCTCCTTTTTTAATGGCTTCCACGGCAGTTTCAATGGTACCGTGTCCCGAAATCATAATCACCGGTGTTTCGGTGGTTTCCATCAACTTATCAAGCACCTCCATCCCGTCCATCCCGGGCATTTTAATATCAAGCAAAATAACATCATAGCTTTCAGCAGATGTCATTTCCAGTGCCTGCTCGCCGTTTTCGGCAAGGTCAACACTATAATTTTCGTTTTCAAGAATATTCTTCAACGCACGCCTGATGCTCACTTCGTCGTCAACCACTAATATTTTTGCCATATTTCGTTTATTTGGTTCAAAAATAGCAAATTTAAAATCCGAAAAATATCCATTCCGGATAAAACATATTTTTTGTTGCATTATTAGAATAGTTTTATTGCCAAGCAACAAAACCCGTAATTAATGTATATATGTATAAGAGAAATATTAACAACAGATATTTTTCAGATTTACAAAAACGGTAATCAGGTTTGATATTTGGGATTTACTCCAGGCACTTCAAACTTCAAAATACATTAGGCTCTTTGATTTTTGATTTGCCTGCCCGTCCGGCAGGCGGGCCTGCACCACCTGCAAGCCCCAACGTCATCCCGAAGGAGGCACGACTGAGGGGTCTCCTGAGTACCTGCCTGCCCCTAAAACAAAAGAGAGTTCAGTCATTCAAGATAGGGGATTCCCGCCTGCCGGCAGGGCAGGCCCGCCTGCTTATGCATTCGGGCAGGTCTCCTCCTTCGTCGTCGAAATGACGACTTGATTAGAGTGAACGACGTAGTTTTGGATTTGTTTATTTTTAGTATTTGGAAATTACCCGCCTGCCGGACGGGCAGGTTTATGATTTGATGCTTGAAATTTGGAATTTACTCCAAGTACTCCAAACTCTAGCGCACTTTAGGCACTTCAAACTCTAGCGCACTCCAGACACTCCAAACCTCACCCCAACAAATATATACTATAAGCAATATTATTACGTTTGCATTTCAATAATTTATGTTACTTTTGCGCAATGTTTAAAAAAACAACATTTATAACATTAATAGTTGGTTTACTGGTTTTTAGCTTTGGGTGTAGCAAATATCAAAAGGCTTTAAAAAGCGGCAATAACGACCTGAAGTATGAAACCGGTGTGGATCTGTACGAAAAAGGGGACTATACCAAGGCTTTACAGTTCTTTGATATTTTGAGGGCAATATACAGAGGAACCGAAAAAGGCGAACAACTTACCTATTACACGGCCCAATGCTATTTTAATACAAACGATTACGAAATCGCAAGCTACTATTACAAACAATATATGCAGATGTACCCGAGGGGCGATAAAGCCGAGGAATGTGCGTTTCAAAGCGCCTATTGTAACTACCTTGCATCACCGCGTTACAGTCTCGATCAAACCAATACTTACACTGCGCTTACCGAGTTGCAGATGTTTATCGATATGTATCCGAAAAGTCCGAAAGTAGCCGAAGCCAACAAATTAATGGATGAACTGAGGGCAAAACTGGAGCTTAAAGATTTCAACACTGCCAAACTCTATTACAGAATGGAAAGATATCAGGCAGCCATTACTTCTTTCGAGAATTTATTGGACGAATATCCCGATACGGATTTTAAAGAACAGGTGCTTTATCTCACCGTAAAGGCTTATTACGAATATGCCGAAAAAAGCATCTATTCAAAGCGGAAAGAGCGTTTTGAAAAAACAGTTGAAGCATATAACAGCTTAAAATATCTTTATCCCGATAGTAAATATTTGGAAGAGCTGAAAGATATTAATGAACAGGCAAGACAAAAATTAAAATAATTATACTGATGGATTATAAAAAAATTAAAACCGAAACAACTGCCGTTACCCGTCAAAAAGACAGATTCTACGATCATACGGGTAATATTTATGAAACCGTGGTTATCTTATCGAAAAGAGCAAACCAGATAGCTGCAGAGATGAAAGAGGAACTTGATCAGAAAGTTTCAGAGTTCGCAACCCATTCCGACAATCTCGAAGAGGTTTTTGAAAACCGCGAACAGATTGAAATTGCCAAATATTACGAGCGTTTACCCAAACCAACCCTGTTGGCCATTCATGAGTTCTTAAACGGTGATATCTACTTCAGAAACCCTCATAAAGAGCAGGCCAAGAACTTTTAATACAACATGTTAAAGGGGAAGAAAATAATAATCGGGATTACGGGCGGTATTGCTGCTTACAAGATTCCCTTTCTGATTCGATTGCTGAAAAAAGCAGGAGCTGAAGTTAAAGTCATCCTCACTCCTTACGCAAAAGAATTTGTAACCCCTTTAACCCTATCGGTTTTATCCGAACAACCCGTCCTGTCGGATTTTTACAACACCGACGACGGTACCTGGAACAGCCATATTGAAAACGGTTTGTGGGCCGATGCCATTGTAGTGGCACCGCTTACGGCCAACACCATGGCAAAAATGGTAACGGGCATCACCGACAACCTTTTGCTGGCTACCGTACTGGCTTCCCGCTGTCCTGTTTTTGCAGCCCCCGCCATGGACCTCGACATGTTTAAGCATGCTGTGGTTCAGGAGAATCTTAAAAAGCTGGAAAAACTCAACTATCACATTATCGAACCCACGTCGGGTGAGCTTGCCAGCGGACTGGAAGGCAAAGGACGCATGGAAGAACCTGAAGTTATTTTTTCCATCCTGGAAAATCACTTCCGGCAACAGCACGATTTTGCAGGAAAAAAGGTTCTTGTTTCGGCGGGTCCTACCCACGAGCCTATCGATCCGGTAAGATTTATCGGAAACAGCAGCTCGGGCCTGATGGGCATTGAAATTGCACATGCTTTTGCCCAACGGGGAGCAGATGTCCATTTGGCACTTGGCCCCACCCATCTTAACGCAGATATACCGGGCGTTACGGTACACAACGTTGTAACGGCAGAGGAGATGAACAGTGTTTGTACTGATTTGTTTCCCGATATGGACATTACCGTTATGGCTGCCGCTGTGGCCGATTTTACCCCAAAGGTAAAAGCCGGATCAAAAATTAAAAAAGAGGCGGGGATGAACGCCATTGAGCTGGAGCCCACCAAAGATATTCTTGCAGGCCTTGGTGCCGCAAAACAACAAGGTCAATTATTAATCGGCTTTGCCCTTGAAACCGACAATGAGGTAGCTAACGCACAATCGAAACTGCAACGCAAAAACCTCGATATGATCGTTCTCAATTCCTTAAAAGATGAAGGAGCCGGTTTTGGTGTTGTTACCAACAAAGTTACACTGATCAGTAAAAATAATAAACAGGAGAGCTTTCCGTTAATGTCTAAAAGAGAAGTGGCTAACCGGCTGGCAGATGCCATTAATAAACTGCAATTGTAAAATGGTAAAAAAAATACTCATAGCTGTTTTGATCGTCCTGCTTGCGGGAAAAAGTTTTAGTCAGGAGTTTTACTGTGATGTTCAAATACAGACACCGGGTATTCAGGGAGTTGACCCCACCATTTTTGATGCGTTAAAAACCTCGGTTTACGAGTTTATGAACAACCGTAAATGGACCGGTTACAACTTTAAACTTGAGGAGCGCATTGAGTGCACCATGGTTTTTACTTTCAACAAAGCACCCTCAGCCAACGAATTTTCGGGCACACTCAATATTGTTTTACAACGCCCTGTTTTTAACACCGATTACAACACCGTACTTTTAAACCTTGTGGATAAAAACATTCACATATTTTACACGCCCTATCAAAAGATGGAGTATGCCGACAATACATTTAGCAATAATCTTACCTCCATCCTTGCTTTTTATGCTTACACCATGCTGGGAATGAATTTCGATTCGTTTTCGCAGGATGGCGGAACAGCCTTTTACCAAAAGGCAAACGATGTGGTAACCTCGGCACAAAACTCCAACGAAAAAGGCTGGGGTTCGTTTGACGGAACAAAAACCCGTTACAGCCTGATTGAGAACCTGCTGAACCCATCATACGGCGACCTCAGAACATTTATCTACCGTTATCACAGACTTGGAATGGATGTGTTATCGAAAAACGTAATGAAAGGCCGTGCCGAAATATCGGGAAACCTGAAACTGTTAAAGAATGTTTACAACAAACGTCCGGGACTTTATCTGTTACAGGTTATCATCGAAGCCAAACGCGATGAAATGATCAATCTATTCAAAGAAGCCGACCCTGCGGAAAAGAACAATTTTGTTTCTACCATGAAAGAACTTGACCCGGCCAACAGTTCAAAATACAACAAGGTAATGAAATAGGCAGACAAGTGTACTGCAAACAACCTCCGTTAACCCAGTAATTTTTCAAGTTTAAGCAACAACAACTGTCTGTCGATGGGTTTTCTAATGTAATCGACAGCCCCCATTTTCAACCCCTTAACCTCTTCCTGCTCGCTGGTGTAACCGGTCATAAATGCCACCGGAATATCAATATTATTGTTTTTAATATACTCCAGCAACTGATAACCGTCCAGATTCGGCATGGCAATATCGGTAAGTACCAGGTCAAAATCCTCTTTAATAATCTCCGTCATGGCTACAATGCCGTCGGGGGCAACCCTCACTTCGTAACCGGCCGATTTCAGGATGCCTTCCACCATTCGCTGGTTAATGGGCTCATCTTCCACCACCAGAATTTTACCTTTAACCTTTTCTTTGGTTTTTCCCCTGGCAAAGTCGGAAGGGATAAGCCTGTTAAGCAATTCCTGCAAAGGTACCGTGGCGTAGGTGGAAGCCGTATCGGAAGCAGCATAAGGTAACACCAGCTCATCATTATTGATGATTGAACCGCAGGAATAAACCACATTGGGAACATAACCCTCGCGTTCTATTTCGTTTGGAGAGAGCAACGGCTCGTTAAGCTGACCGATAATCTTTGTAGGATCGTTCAAATCAAGTAAAATGGCACCAAGGCTGTACTTACGCATGGTACCCACTCCATGGGTTATAACCAGCCATCCATATTCCGTTTCGATGGGCGACCCGCTGTTACCCACCTGTATCAGCTCCCAGTGGAATTTGGGTTCCTGAATTTTAACGGCATCGTGCCACAGATTAATGTCATCGGAAAACATAATGTAGTTGTTAACCCCGTCTAACCGCGACAACATGGCGTACTTGCCCTTTATCTTCCTCGGAAACAGCGCCATCCCTTTATTTTGGGCATTTTTACCGTAAATGGGCATAAAATTAAAATGATAAAAATCCTTTGTTTCTATCAGTTTCGGCATAATGCTTCTTCCGTTGTAGGCGGTATAAGTAGCATAATATTTCACACTACCGTTATCTTCGGTAAACTTAACGAACCTTGCATCTTCAATACCGTTACTTTCGGCAGAAGCAATGGGGAATATCACGCGTTCCGAAATTGATGTGTCGTAAGAAAAAGTTATTGAGTAGTGCGAATCGGCCAGCCAAGTAATCTGCTCGATTATGCTGCGTTGATAATCGGAAGGATTTATTTCACGGATGGTGCTTTCGATTGCACTGTTCAGCTCATTGTAATCAAATTGCGGCTTGAGTTTTTCCATTATGGTGTTCACAATAACATCATCCACATTCATATCTTCCAGCTTACCGAGAAATTGTTCCTTTTGATAGATGTAATTTTTAATTTGTTCGGCTTCGTTTACCAGCGTACCCCGTGGCAACATCTCCAGTTTATTATCCTTATCCAACACCCCGCCTCTGAAAACAATGGATGATATATGGCCTTCGCCTGTTGCCCTGAAACTGATGATAACCCTTTTTTGTCCTTCCTGCAGTCCTGTCTGGTCAGGGTCTTCCACCATCGAAGGATTAAAAAATGCTGCACTCTCGATGGAATACTCGCTGGTAAAAAAGGCTCCGATAAGCAATCTTTTAATATTTGATGCTTCGGTAAGGCCGTCAATTCTGCCGCGCATAATATCACAAACCTTATCGTAATGCCTGTTGAACACCGCCGAAACATTCCGGTGGCGTGACGAAAACTCACGAAGTGTTTGATTCAGCACCAGTGCAGCGATTTTTTCAGGCAGATTAAGCAGTTTGGTCACAATGGAAATAACCCTCGACTCGGGACCCGGAAAAAAGAAACGGGCAATTATTCTTGCAGGATCAGGCCTAAAATAAATATTACTCCTTTTAACTGTTGTACTCATGGTTTAAATTTTTGTTGAGGTGCTTGTAAAAATAATAAACTCAGGCGAGAGTTCAAAATTTGATTTACAAAACAAAACGACAAAAAGTTCCCGACGAAATGAAATCTATTACTAAAATCTCCGGCAATCAATCACACCCAATAATTATTGAGGTATGCAAACAACTTCCGTGAGTTTAAAAAGATTACCTTATTTATAAAAGTTTCGCCCTTTTAAACGGCTTATTCTCATCGAACAAATAACGATAAGTGACGTGTGTTTTACGAATGGTGGCTCCAATGCTTTGCATAAGCTTCATCATCCCGGGATTAAAATCACCTATCCAGTTCATTTCAAGATCGGTATAATTAAATCCCGGCTTTTGAGTATCTTCGGCAAAACGGGTTATCATTGCCGCCTCGATGCCTTTGCCCTGAAAATCGGGCACAACACCAAAGATTACGCCCATTGCTCTTGTTGCTTTATGCAATACTCTTAAAAACAAGAAGGTGCGTAACTTATTAAAGGCATTCATCTTTCCGTTGAAATATCTGATAACCTGATAGAGATCGGGTATCATAATAAAAAAAGCCACAGGCCTGTCGTGGTAATATTCAAAATAGATTATCCTTGGATCCAATACCGGATTCAACGCTTTAAACATGGCAAGCACCTGTTTGGTTTTCATGGGTTTAACACCCGGAAATTTTCCCCATGCTTCGTTAAAGATGGTAACAAAATCGTTGGTAAACTTTTCCAGCTCATTTCTTTTATAATTAACCACCCTGTATCCCGGTTGCTTTTGAATACGTAATGCCTTTTGGTGAACAACCGGATGAAGCAACGAGGGGTCCAAAGGCATATGATACGTGTATTGATTAAAATAATTTTTAAATCCGTAATGCTCAAACAATTCGGCATAATACGGAAAATTATAGGGCATATTGTAAACCGGCTCGTAAAACCCATCGGTAAGACACCCCCAAAAATTATCGCGCGTACCGAAATTAACGGGGCCGTCCATGGCTTCCATCCCTACACTTTTAAGCCACTTTTTCCCTGCGTCAAAAAGCATGCGGGCGGCCTCCTTTTGGTTGATACAGTCGAAAAAGCCGATGCCGCCCGTGGGCTGCTCAAAACTTTTTGCCGTATTTTTCTCATAAAAAGCAGCCATCCGGCCAACAGTTTCTCCGGTGCCGTTAATAAGCAGCCACCGTATGGCGTTTCCCGTTCTGAAAAATTTATTTTTATTCCGATCAAAAATCTTTTCCACATCGCTGTCCAAAGGCCGTATCCAGTTTTTATCATCCTTGTAAAGCCTTGACGGGAAATCCAGAAACTCCTTTTTATCCTCTTTGTTTATTACCTCTTTTAAGTAAAATTCTCCCATACCGTCAATTTTTCAAAATCCATGCATCACGATAAGTCGGAGAGAGGTTATCTTTAACATAAGAGGCCTCTTTTAAACCATCGTATTTACCAATGTAAACCCTGAAATTCTTTCCGCTGTGCAATATCCCGGCTTTTTTAAAACCGCTCTTTTTTGTCCGGCGCAACGCCTCCCTGGCATCTGCCTGATTGTTAAAACTTGCAATAATCAAATAATATTTTCCCTGCTTGTTGGCAACTGCCGGTGCAGGAGGCTTCACCTCTTTTCCTTTGCAAACTTTCGGCTTTTGCTGATTATCGGGCCTTTGCCCGAACCAAACCGAAACATAATGCTCATTAACGCCAATACCCGCAACCACCCATTTCTTTTTTTCATAATCGCCACGGGTAAGTATCATATCCAAAACGGGCCTGGTATCATTCCATAACGGCATTAAACTGTCGAGCGAATAATCATCCTGAAAAAAAGCTGCCAGCTCATAGCCGTAATAAGGGTAAGGGGTAAGCTCTTTGGGCTTTTTCTTCATACATTCGGGCTTGGGAATATAAGCGTTATAGCAGCAGGGTGTCCAGTTTCCTTTATCAGACCAGCTGGAAAGGTTACAAATACTCGTATCCGGATGGTTTTCCAACAAATCTTTTACATGGGTTTTGGCAACAAAGCAAAGCGAAGCCGACAGTTTAACCGGTTTTTTACCATACTCTGCCCGCACCGAATTAATGTAATTGAACAATTGCATCTCTTGGGACGAGATACAAAAATCAGCCGGTATTTTCTTTTGGGCAAATAAAAACTGTACCGCAAAAAGTAATCCCACAAGCCATAGATATCTTTTCATGCCTTTGATTGTTTGAGTTTAGCCCGATTTATGGTGAGCCCTTTAATTTCTAACAACTTGTAAAAATACAAATATTGACCAACAATAAAATTACCAGCTGAATTTATCGATGTAGGATCTGATTAGGTGATTATAACTTTCAGAAAGGTACTTTACCACAGGATGTTCAACCGAAAAGAGGCGGGCATCAATTTTGCGTACCGGCAATACTTTGGGTGTGGTACCGGTAATAAAGGCCGCCTCCATATCAACAATCTCGTCAAGTTTAAATTCACTTTCAAAAATATCAATTCCCGCATTCAGAGCCAGCGAAACAATTTTACTCCGGGTAATACCTTCCAAAATTAATTTTGGATGTGCGGTAAATAAAATACCGTGTTTAACAAAAAACAGATTGGAACGACTACCCTCCGTAACAACTCCATTGCCGTTTACAAGTACAACTTCGTAAACCCCTTTGGTTTTTATTATTTCGTCAGCCTGCCGGCGAACCGTTTGATGTGATATTTTGGCATTGGGTTTATGGCGTTCGCCACTCAATGTGAGCGTATCCACACCATGTAATGCCATTTCATTTGAAGGGAAGAAAAAGGGAGTAACCCAGGCTGCAAACAGATTTCCTGCCACAGGATGATTCAGGTAGATAAACTTTATTAATCCGGTAACCAGTCCGTTTGCTTCAATTAAAGCCTTTATACGGCTTACAATCTGTCTTTCGGTTACAGGAACCGTTTTATTGTACAGTTTTCCCGACAGAAAAAACCGTTTAATATGGTCTTCCAGAAAAAGGGGAATACCATCTTCAACTCTAATAACTTCGTAAAGAGAGGGGGCTTCCTCAAAAAGGGCAGGATTGCATTCACAACTGTTTTTCAGCTCGGTGTTCAACACAAAATATTTCATCAAACAACTTTCCATCCCTGCAATCCCCTTTCTAACCTGCTTTACAAGTATAACAAATTATTTTCCATTTCGTGAAGCAAAATAATCTTCAAGAAATTTTTTGGCTTTTTCAGCATTTGCCTTTTCCACATAAAGCAGGCAGGCATCTTCGGGCGAACCGTCGGCCCATCCGGCAATTACACTGGTTTCAAGCGTATCTTTTTTAAAAACCCCGATACCGTTTTCTTCGAGAAGTTCCTTCAACAACAGACCTTCCACCCTTGAACCCGTGTACACCAATGATAAATCGCTACTTACGCTCATCTTATTTTTGTTTTATTGTTTATACCCAAAGATACGAAAAAAAAGTTTACGAAGAAAGCTTAACCAGCGCAAAAACCATTACTCCGGCAGCAACAAACTGAACCGGCGACAAATAACTGCCGTTTACAATATAATCGAAAAAAATGGCGGAAACGGGGAATAACAACTCGCTGATAGTAGCCACCATGGCCTTCACCCGACGCAATCCGTAATAGTACACAAATATGGCTCCCGACCCGGTAGTAAGCCCGATGATCATCATAAACAACCAGTTATTGTTTGTTGTTAAAGCCAGCTGTTTATACTCCGAAAACAGCATCACATAAACAAGCATTATTAATGCGGTAAACCCGTAACGATAAAAAGTGGCGGTTACAAAATTATGGCGTTTGAGCAGGCTTTTGGAAAATACCGTAGAGCTGCCAAACGAAAAAGCCGCCAACACCGCCAACAGGGAAGCGTGGATGGTATTTCTGTCGGCCCGGATATCAGGCAACCGGAAACCGAAAGTTAAAAAATAGCTGGCTACAATGGCAAGGGATGCCCAAACCGCAAAATTCTTTTTAATCTTTTCTTTAAGCAGGACGGCTGCCAGAATAATCGCAAAAACAGGCTGTAGTTTTTGCAGCAACACCACCACCGTTAGCTGTTTAAACTGAACCAGAAACAGCGCCTTTACAATGGCAATGGTACCGATGGCACCACCAAACAAAGCAACCAGCAAAAAGGTAATATAATCCTGACGCGTAAAATATTTAAGTTCGCGGTACTGCCTGAACAAAAACAGGTTCATCAGTAAAAACGGTATTGTATGCAGCATAAACACCACGTAACCAACCTCAAGGTTGTATAAACGCGGTGTTAATACTACGCCGTCGAATCCCCACATTATGGCCGACAGGCCTATGGCAATGGTGCCTTTTACCGGTTCTGAAATTTTCATATCGGGCAGCAAAAATAGCCATTTATAAGATTGAAAGTTTACTTTGGAAAATTATATTCCAAAGATTGATTTTAAACCGCGAAGACACAAAGGCGCAATGGAAACCTTTTCGGTCGGATGAAGGTTTGTGTCCCGATAGTTATCGGGGGTGACCGGAAAGGTTGAGAGGGTTTAGGTTGAGAAGTTCAAAAGTTCAAAGGTTCAAAAGTTCAAAGGTTCAAAAGTTGAGAAGTTGAGAGGTTTGCCTGGGTGCTGGGTGCTCTCGCAAGCCCCATGGTCATTCCGAAGAAGGCACGACTGAGGAATCTCCCGGGCACCAACTTGCCCCTAAAACAAAAGAGAGCTCGGTCATTCATAGCGGGGGATTCCCGCCTGCCGGCAGGGCAGGTCTCCTCCTTCGATGTCGGAATGACGAAGAAAGAAAAGGTCGTTGTCGAAATAACGGGATAATGTGAATGAACATCGTGGTTTCGGTTATTTTATTTTTTATTTTTGGAATTTACCCGCCTGTCGGACGGGCAAGCCCGCCTGTCGGACGGGCAAGCCCGCGTGTCGGCCGGACAGGCCCGCGTGTCGGTCGGTTTTTGATTGGGAAATATTAATATACAGCTGCAAATATCATTACGACGGATATGTGCACACCAAACATATTCCCGTATTCTAAAAAAATGGATTTATGGACTTAAATTTAAATAACCAATATTTTATTGTTTGCGGTGCAGGAAGCGGTTTCGGCAAGTCGGTTGCCCTGGCACTTGCCGGCGAAAAAGCCAATGTGCTGGCCATTAGCAGAACGGAAAACAAATTATTGAAGTTAAAAGAAAAGTTTCCTGAAAATATTGAATTGCTTACCGGTGATTTAACCAACGAATCTATCCTTACGGAGATAGCCGATAAAGTTAAGGGTAATAAACTATCGGGTGTATTTTTTAACAGCGGCGGGCCGCCTGCGGGAACAATCGACGAAATAACCATGCAACAATGGGACGAAGCTTATCTTTCGGTGGTAAAATGGAAAATAGCCCTTACCGGGCTGCTGCTGCCGCAGTTAAAACGGCAGCAATACGGCAGACTGGTATATCTGGAAAGTGTATCGGTAAAACAGCCCGTTGAAAATCTGGTTTTAAGCAATGCCATGCGTGCCGCCGTTACGGGGTTTGTTAAAACCCTGTCGCAGGAGGTGGCAAAATTTAATATTTCTGCCAATGTACTGGCTCCCGGTTATCATAAAACGGCGGCCATTGAAAGGCTAATCGTCAAAAAGCGGGAACAAACGGGCATGGAAGAAAACGAAATCGAAAAACTGTTCACAAAAGAGATTCCTGCCGGAAAAATGGGAAATCCCGACGATCTGGCATCGCTTGCTTTATGGTTGTTGTCGCCGCAATCGAGGTATGTAACCGGCCAAACCATCACACACGACGGAGGACTGGTAAAGGGTCTTTTCGGATAAAACAGGTAAATCACATCCTGCTTTATGGAAATTGCTTTTTTAACCTATCGGGCTGTTACGGAGCATGCTCCCAGGGAATATCGTTTTTATATTGATAAGGAATTAAAATATTGAGCCCGAAATGAAAATCGGCATAATGCTGTCCGTAAATGTAAAACAATCCTGCCACGTTATCGGTTGTAAAATAGAGTTGAAAAGGTTTGAAGTTAAAATAAAAACCCAATCCGAGGTTTAGCGGCGCATATTTTAAATAGTTGTACGAAAGCTTAAAGGCAAACTTATCCGAAGGCATAAAGGTATAACCTGCCGACAGGGCAAACTCAAACGACTGTTCCAAAAACCGACCGGCAAACAACAAATTAAAAACATGCTTCTCATCAAGGGTAATATACTGGCCGTTTAAAAACATGCTTGTACGCAAAAAAGATTGATAAACACGGGCATCCTCCTTAACCTCAAGCAGGTTGCCCAGACTATCCATATAGGTCTCAAAAGCATTGCTTTCATTTTCGGCACTAAAATCGTAATCAATACCGTTAAAGGTAACTTCAGCCTCGCTGCTTGAATAGTTTTTCGGATTTCCGTACCAAAACAACTGCCCAAGGTCGGTTACCGATGCCTGCAGAACAAATTGTTCGCCCATACGCGCATCAATACCCACATCAAAAGAGTAACCAATATTTCCGAAATTCATAAAATAGTCAACAGGCGAAAAGTCGGTACTGTCTGACAGCAAATCGTTAATGCCGGAAGTTTCAACGGAAAAATCGGTTTGAGCCGTTAGCCGGTATCCCGTTACGTTATCGGGTTCGGTTAATAATGTAAGGTTCGATCTTCCGGTACTAATATTTGATAATCCCTGCAGAAAATGGGCCCTTATCCCCACGTCAACATTATAACCGACAGGAAAGGATATGCCGGCATAATAATCGTTAAAGTGCTCTTCGTACAATGCCGTTCCCGACAAAAACAACTGCTCGCCAATATAACCGCCGTTTCCGTTCCATAAAAATCTCAACAAATCGGGTGTGTAATAAAAACGTGCATTAACCCGGTTCCTGATACCCACTGTCATAAATCCGTTGCCAGCTCTAAAACCAACGCTCAGCAGCTCAACCGAAAAACTTTCGCTTAAATAGTTTGATGATGACTTACTGTTTATGGGACGTGTTAAATTAAAATACAACGAATCATCGCCGGGATGCTGCACAAAAATATCGTTAAAAGAAAATGCCGTATTATATATTCCCGCATTTACGGAAGAGATGACCGGCAATCCGAAAACCAACGAAGCATTCGGTTTAAAAGCCGGATTGAGATTGGAAGATTGGGGAATTCCCTTTAAACCGTATTCCGTAAATCCCGTTTGCGAAAACAACAGCGAGGGTACCAGCAACAGCAATCCTGCAACAATATTTATGGTTAACTTTTTAATCATGGTTTTAACGTTGCTTCAAACGAAATGGCCATTGACAATTTATAATCGGAATACAATCCCACCGGTTGCGAACCGCCACCTGCCGAAACCGTTTGTGCGGAAAGCAACAAGCTGTTGGCCCTTTCAAGATTGTTTAAAAAGTCATCATCAAAAACAGCCTTCAGGTTTGACTGAACGGGTGCAACAACTTTTCCCTGCGCATCAACCACCGCCGAACCAATGTTACCGAAATCAATTTTATCGATAACAACACCCGTAACGGAATCCGGCACCTGAAGTTGCAGATTCAAATCGAAAGGCAGGCCGTTTAATACATTTAACAGCATTGTTCCTTTGCTAACCGGCAGAGAGGTTTGGCCTGCCGAAAAATCAACCGTATCGCTAAATACCAGCGAAGAGGTGCTGAACACCAACGGTATCCTTATTTCGGTACCGCCAAGCAACTGCGAAGATTCGGTAAAAAAGTTCATGGTATCGTTATTCCAATTGGTAAACGCGTCACCTGAAAAAACAAGCTGATCAGGGCGGAAATCAAGAAAATCAACAATATTGGAGTTGGTTTTATCAAACACAACCGAACCCTCTGCCATCTCGCCTGCTGTTTGCGGATAATCGAATACAATGGAGTCAACTCCCAAATCGATGGTGTTACCTGATGACAGTTTTACACCGGTAAATTGCGTATGAATCACAATGGGAATTCCGAAACTATTTTGATAATTAACGGTAAGTACCGGATCATCAAAAATAATTTCGCCATTGATATTTTCCAGAAATCCCAAATCCAGATCAACAACATCTTCATCAATGGGAAACGTTTGTTTTCCAAGATTTCCCGAAGCATAGGCCACTTTCATCGCCTCCATGGCAAAAACAGCTTTCACATAATCGGAAGAGTCGAACTCCACCAGTGTTGTTGTGGGTTCGATAACCAGTTGCAGGTAAACGGGAATCATATTAAAAGGTTGCAACGAGTCGGTGGTAAGGTCGATGCTCATCTCTTCCAGGCTCCAGCTACTGTTATAAAAGTCGTTTGCCGGCAGCAGGAAGCTGTTTTCCGGAACCTCTCCGCCCACATCGGCCGAAGGAAGCCGCAATAAAATATCAACGGTAAGATTTAAAAAACTCTCCAGCCGGTATTTCAGTTCACCGCCCGAAAACAATATTTCCCAAATCCGGGCTTCATCAAACCCCATATCCACCATCTTAATCGTTGAGTAAATAACCTGATTTTCGATTTTTGCTTTTCCGCTTACCACCCGCAACTCCCGGGCAATCATATTTACATTTAAACCTTTCGACAAGTCAATAAGCACCATATCGGGATAACTTCCCGGGGAAGTGATGGAGTTGATTACAACGGAAAAGGTATTGGAGAGGGTTTTACCCTTTAAAAACAGGGTGTCGTGTACCGTTGCTCCCGAGTCGATTTGTGCCAGGGAAACCGATTTAACAACAATGTTATTAACAACATCCACTATATCAAACCGAACATCCTGCAATGCCACCGGCAGCCGGTTGGTTATCTCAATATCGAAATAACCGTCGGAAAAGGTAAGTACCTCATATTGCGAAACCGGAGGTATCTCAACCGTTACCGGCTCCAGCAATTCAAAGGGAGGGAATACCGCATATTCGCCATCGTGGGCCAGCAAACTGTCGGCAACGGCTTCATCGAACCAAGGTAATAAATCGTTTAAGGTAACCCCCGCTTCCATCCCGAAACTTTCCATTTTAATGTCACCCAGCGAAAAATCGTAACTACTGCTAAGGGTATCTTCAATGGTTATCAGGCTGTCGGCATTAATTTGAATTATGGAATCTTTCTGATAATAGTAAACCATCAAACTATCATCTTCCACCAATAAAGATGAGTCGGCAGGAATCAGGTTTCGCAGCGTCATTTGAGAACGCACAAAGGGCGCAGCCATCTCGGGATTCCATTCCGACAGGGATATGGTGCTTAAATCCTTTTTACAGGAGCTAACCAGCCACAACAACACAACCAATAAACAGAGGGGTATCCTTTTCATTGAATCAAAAATACGAAAAATAATAACAGAGCAGGGATGGCAATGTGCACAAAACCTAACGGGAATTTAATATGCAATCATCTTGCGCCATAGCGGCAGCATCTGTTTAACCGGTTAAATTTCGGCTACCAGTCGGCGGAACAGTGTAACCAGTCTGGTTTCGGCGGAAGCTGCATTTTTAAGGATTTTATCAATGCTGATGGGTTCCAGGTTGTCGGGGTCACACTGATCGGTAACCACCGAAACAGCAGCCACTTTCATGCCCTGATGCACCGCCACAATCACTTCCGGTACCGTTGACATACCAACCACATCGGCACCCATTACTCTTATAAACCGGTATTCGGCACGGGTTTCAAGACTGGGGCCGATCCATGCAACATACACTCCTTTGGCAATATCGATTTTTTCCTCTTGCGCTATTTTTTCCATTTTTTCAATAAATCCCGGATCGTAAGGACGGCTCATATCGGGAAAACGCGGGCCGAATTTATCGAGGTTTTTGCCGGTAAGCGGGTTGCCCGGCAGCATATTTATGTGGTCGTCAATTATCATCAGCGAAGCCGGTTTTAAGTTAAGGTTAATGGCACCGGCGGCATTGCTTACAAACAGGTTTTTAACACCAAGCAACTTCATCACCCTTATGGGAAAAGTGACCTCCTGCAACGAGTATCCTTCATAAAAATGAAACCGGCCGTTCATCACCAACACCTTTTTGCCTTCAAGGGTTCCGTACAGCAGCTTGCCTGAATGAAATTCAACCGTAGATTCCGGAAAATGGGGAATCTCTTTATAAGGTATTGTAATTTCAACATCAATGTACTTAACCATTTGCCCGAGGCCTGTCCCGAGAATAATGGCCGTTTCCACATTGTTAATTCCTTTGTTCTGAATGTATTTTGCAGCTTCGTTAATCTTATTTTCCATAATTATTTATTTTTTTGAGCCGATGTACTCCGGTACTCCGTCACGTTAATTGTTATATCATCTATCCAAAATGCTTTTCCTTTTTTGTTCCAGAAATAAACTTTCATCAATTCATCATCGGCCTTTGCGGGGGCAAGTTTCAAATCAAAACCGAACCGGCTCCATTTATTAGCGACGGCAACATCCGACAATCCAAAAGTACGGTAAAAGTAAGAGCTTTTATCACCCTCCCTGCTTACCACCAGTAATACATCGTCGTTGTTAAAGTTTTCTTCGGTAAAAATCTCACCCGAAACCCTTAACATACTGCTGTCGTTTCCGATGTTTGTCATATTAACTACCAACAGGTTTAAAAACGTTCTGTCACCTGAAACATAAAAACTTTTTTTTCCTTCAAAAGCAATTTCATCGCTGTAGTCAGGGTTATCCCCCTCAAAATCCAAATGAAGTGCCATATCTTTACCGGTTTGCGGTTTTTTCTGAAAAAGATAAACCTCGTAGTTATAACCTCCCAGCACGGTAAAAGGTTTTTCCGGTTTAAAAACCTTTATAACTTTCAAACCGTTGTCGTTCTTCAGTTTCGATAGTTGCGTACCGCCTTCGTTGGGACCAAAATGGGCATCCCAGATAATGATGCTGTTGTCGGGAATTGAAGCCGAAACCTTTGGAGATGCAGGAATTCCCCATGACGAACGGCTGTCGTTATAGGGGTCGATTCCAAGCCTGAAGGGAACATAATTATTGAAGTAATAAATTTTATTTTTTTCAAGGTCGTTTTCACGGATGTAGTTAACCGCTTTGGCCAGCACCTCTTGCGTATTGCTCTTTTTAAACCCGTTCCTGCCTATTGAAACAGCCGAAACCACAATCCATACGGCAATCAGAACCGCAACCGCTACAAACAACTTTTTGTATTTCTGCAGCAGTTCTTCCATATAGTTAAACCCCGCCAAAGCGGTAAGAGCGGCAAAAGGCGTTACCGAACCCATCACGCGTATCAAACCCAGCGAGTTTCCCATTCCCTTCCACCAAACAAAGGAGTGGGCAGCTAAAAAGGTAAGGTAAACCCCGGGCACAAGCAAAAGAAAATAAAACCTTTCGTTCAATTTAAACCGGTCGGTTTTATACCACAGCCAAAGCGAAACCGCCAAACCCAAATAAAACAATCCGGCAATGGGATATCCTAAAATACCTTTGGTGTGATTGATAAAATGAAACAGCGACCCGTGGCCGTAAATACCGGCGGCACTGCCTTTGTACGGCATCTCGGTAATCAGCCACCAGAAGCTGTTATAAAAGTGCCACCCTGCCGCACTGACAAGCAAAAAACCGGTTGCAAAAAAGGGAATGTATTTCCACTGCTTTTTCAGCGTAAAAGCCAATAAAAAAAGGGGCAACAATACAATACTCTCGGTACGAACCATGGGCAAAAACGAAACGGCCACCGCCGACCACAAGTACTCTTTTTTAAAGAAGAGCCAAACCGCCAAAACCAAAAACATGCTGTGCAGCACCTCGGTCATTACCGAAAACATCAAACTGAAATAGACCGGAGTAAACACCACAAGAAGAACCACAAACCAGCTGTTTTTAAATTTTAATGTTGCGGCAAGTTTCCACGAAACAAACGCCGTAAACAAACCCGTAACAACATTGAACATACGAGCCATGTCCATACCTTCCTGCGCAAAAGGTGAGATTAAAATGGTAAAAACCGGTTTTCCCCAGTGGTTAAAAAGCAATTTAGGATACTGCCAGCCCCAGCGTGCCAGTTTAAAATGAGTAAAATGATCACCTCCGCCAAAACTGTTCTCGGTGGTATAAACAACAATAACCGCCGCCACCAATAACAACAGCAGCAAAGCTTTAACAATAAAACTTTCCGATATTTTATTCGTTTCTTTCAATTACTTCTTTTTATTATTAAACCAGGTACTTTCATCAGGTATAGGCACAAACACCGGCTTTGCCAAAATCGTATCTTCGTAAACCGTAATGCGCACAATATACAAACTATCCCCGGCTTTTCTGTTTCCCACCGCCATTACATCATGCCCGTAAACCCTGCCGCGATAAAACCTTCCCGACCAGTCGCCATGAATCAGGCATTCGAAATCCTTAACCTCAGACATTATTTTTTCTCTCCTGAAAGGTCTGTTGGTCCATGTTTTGGGGTTGTTGGGGTCTTGCTGCTTATTAAACCACAGCGCCGGGGAAGATAACATAATCATATGCTTGTCTTTATCAAGCTGGGGACGGGCAAAGTCCAAAAAAGCAAGTACCCTTTTCAATGAGTCGTTGGCATTAACAAACACATAATTGGCAAAGTTATCTTTTACAACTTTATAACGGCATTTTGCTTTGTTAAGATAACGCAATTCGGCTTCAACCTGATGGTCGTGTTTGCCAAAATATCTTTCGTAATGATAGTTAAGGTCATGATTTCCGGGTGCAAAATAGAAAGGAACCCCTATTTTATTAAAATTTGCCAAAACCGTATCCCACTCTTTTTCAGAATCATTATAAACCAGATCGCCCAGTGCGAAAAAATAATCGGGATGTTGTTCCTTAACGGTTTTGATAAACCGCCGGTAAACATCGGGATGATACAACAGGGGGTACAGATGGCCTGTGGCTACAATTACTACCGAATCTTTATCGAAATCATAAACATCGGCATTAATTTCATCTTCGCTAAACCCGCTGAAAAGTTCTTCCAATGTGGTTGGGTTGGCCACAAAGTTTATATCTTTTATTCTTTTTACCGGTTTGTTACAAGAGGCAAACACTCCGGCAAAAATCACCAAAAAAAACACTGTTTTTATTTTCATAACTTCTCTAATCTTTATTTCTTCGGCTCCAGTATATCAATTTTTAAATCGTCAAAGTAAATATCTTTTTTCCCACGATTCCAAATATAAACCAACAATTCGTCCTCTTTTTTTCTAACCTCGGGTGTAAGATAAACCATTTCAACCCTGTTCCACCGGTTAAGCTTCAGGTTCTTTTTAACTTCGGGACTGTTAAATGCCTGTGCCCTGTACGAATAATTTTTCCCTTTATGCTGAAAGGTTACAACCAGTGCCGAGGGTGTTTCATCCGGGTCATGAACCGGATAAACCCACACCGAAACTTTTATCCATGCGTAATAGTTATCGGTCATCTCTGCAAAAGGAATCCTGAAGGAGGGTGAATAAACAAGGGTGCTGTCCATCTTCAGCGAACGGTTGCCCGTGCGGGCAATCCGGTCGGTATAATGCGCCCCCTTTTTGTCGCCGGTATTCTCAAAGTCAAACTCTTTTAGGGTTCTCCGGTTGTAAATCGACTCATCCTCAATTACAGGTTTATTGTTGCGGTACAACCTTTTTATCAGCAACAGCTTTTGATCTTCGGGATTAATCTCTGTTTTTCCAAACGATTTCAGGTAGTAGGCAAAAGTCATCCGGTCGCCGCTGATAATATGATGCTTTAACTGCCAGGTTTGAAAAAGGTTAAGCCATACAAAAAACAATATGACCACAATAACCGAAGTTTTAATCAACGGTTTTCGGTTTACCGTCCAACGGATAAAATACCCCAAAGGGATTGCCATCACGGCATACGACTGAACCAAAGCCCGCATTCCGAGGCTTTGTGCATACCACCAGCACGACCAACTGGAAACGATGTATAAATTAATGATAAAAAAGGTAAACAGCGGCACAAAAACCTGCCGGTTCTTTTTATAAACAAACCCGAAACCCGCCACGGCAAACAGCATCATTGGGGTATAAATAAACCACCCTTTTCTGAAGCTGAACAATACTTTCATCAAATAAGGACTCAAAAATTCAAATCCCTCGCCGGGGTTAACATAACTGTAATAAATAAAACTCCCACTATAAATTTTCCAGTAAATGATTTGTAACGACCCTATGGCAATCATGATGAATAAAAACAACAACAGCTGTTTTCCATAAACGGATGTCAGGAGCCTGAATTTATCTTTTAACCCTTTAAACGACGTTACATTCCACAACAGGGGAATCAATACCGAGATCAATTCGGTGGGTCTCGACAAAGTTGCCAATCCTATAAGAAAAGCCAGCGCTACCACATTTTTTGTCCGGTGAAACCGGTGCCACCTGATGGTGTTCCACAAAATCATGGCATAAAAAGCAAACAGATAGTTATGAACGGTTTCGGCAACCTGCGTAGCGTAAATAAAAAAGTTGGTTCCAAACAGCAATAACAGTAAAACAACAGCGGTAACCTTATCCGAAAAAAAGGTGAGCAAAACTTTCCGGAGGTACCAATATCCCGCCATAAACAACAAAACACTGTTTACCATAATTGCAATTTGATAGGGCAGCGAAAAACCATCGGCGGGATAACCGGTAAAACCTGCCAGTAAATGAGCGGCAAAAAAACCGGGAGCATACAGAATGGCCATCCCCATACTGTACTTCATCATCCAGTTGCCACCCGGAATATGGGTTGCCTGATAAAAGGTCATGGAAGGGTCGTACAGCTTAAAAATATGGTCGATAATTTCTTTATGCTGCAACCCGAGGTCGTGATAGATAAAGGTTAAGGGCAGATAAAGATAGTATCCGAAAGTATCCCACGAAACAGGATTTGGAGAGGGCACCAGAAAATGGAAAAGAATAACCGTAAACCAGGCCAGCAGCACGGCATAAAATGAAAGGATGTTTTTCCTGATCATTTAATATCCTTTACTTTTTAAAGGTTTTTCTGTCGAACAGATTATATTTTAAAATACAGTAGATGGCTCTGAAACCGTCTTTTGCACTAATTTTTTTACCCTCTTCATAAGTACGTCCGTAGTACGAAATACCCACTTCATAGATACGTACTTTAGGAACTCTGGCAATTTTAGATGTTACTTCCGGTTCAAACCCAAAACGGTTCTCTTTAAGCAACAGGCTTTTTAACATTTTAGCATCAAACAGTTTGTAACAGGTCTCCATATCCGTAAGGTTCAGATTGGTAAACATGTTCGACAAAGTGGTAAGCAGTTTATTACCCACCGAGTGCCAAAAGAAAAGAATACGGTGAGGTTCGCCACCCATAAAACGCGACCCGAAAACCACATCGGCAAATCCGTCAACCACGGGTTGTAACAACTTGTTAAACTCAACGGGGTTGTATTCGGTGTCGGCATCCTGTACCACAATATAATCGCCGGTGGCTTCTTCGATACCGCGATGAATGGCGGCACCTTTTCCTTTGTTTTCCGGCTGATTGAAAAGTTTTACCTGAGGATTTTTACTCTTCGAGATAAATTCTTTTACCATTTTTTCGGTTCCGTCGGTCGAAAAATCGTTTACCACGATTACCTCCATATTAAAGCCACCCGTTAGTTTTACCGAAACAACCTTCTCAAGAATTGTTTGAATTGTAAACGCTTCATTATAAGCAGGAATAATTACCGAAAGTGTTTTTGCCATACCCCGTTTAAATTAAGAGGCAAATATAAAAAAGTTATGCGGTATATTGTTCATTAATACAACTCACTTAAATAAAATACTTAACCCGTCAAATTTGACAATAACCTTTTTCCTATATTTGTTAAAACATTAACCTTTAAACAAAAGCAATATGTCCAAACGCCCGAAAAAAGACCCGACCCTGACAGATGCGCTGATCCCCATGCTGTTCCTTATCGGATTATTAACCCTTGCCGTTTACCTTTTTGGTGATGATGCTTCATGGGGGCCAAACCAGATAGCCCTCACCTTCAGCAGCCTTGTGGCGGCAGTATTCGGTTTAAAAAACGGATATACCTGGGAAGATATGGGAAAAGGTGTTGTTAATAGTATCAGTCAGGCCATGGGAGCTATTTTTATTTTGCTGGCCGTTGGGGCTTTAATCGGCACCTGGGTAATGAGCGGAACGGTTACCACCATGATTTACTATGGACTTCAAATTTTGTCACCCAACATTTTTTACCCGACAGTGGTTATTGTTACGGCCATTGTTGCAGGAAGCATTGGCAGCTCGTGGACTACCGTTGGTACCATTGGCGTAGGGCTGATCGGTATTGCCCACGGAATGGACATGTCGTTAAGCATTACCGCCGGAGCCATCGTAAGCGGCTCATACTTTGGCGATAAACTCTCTCCCCTGTCCGACACCACCAACCTTGCCCCTGCCGTTGCCGGTTCCGACCTATATACCCATATAAAACACATGTTGTGGACTACCATTCCAAGCATAATTATTGCACTTATTATTTTTACCATTATCGGTTTAAACTCAACGGGCGAAGGCAATATGGCCTTAAAAGACCAGACCATGACAGCCATTGCAACACATTTCAGCACATCTTTGTGGTTGTTGCTTCCGGTTGCGGTTGTTTTGATACTTGCCATTTTAAAATTACGACCTTTCCCCACCATTTTGCTGGGAGCGCTTGCCGGCGGTATCCTTGCCGTTATATTTCAACCCGATCAAATCATACAGTTTGTAGATCGTCCTGATCTGTCAACCCCCTTAGTGATGATTGCCGGAGTATGGAAAGCCATGTACACGGGATTTACAACCTCAACAGGAGTTGAAAATATTGACCAGCTTGTAAACCGGGGCGGGATGAACTCAATGCTTGAGGTTATCTGGCTTATCCTGTCGGCACTGATGTTTGGCGGCGTTATGGAAGAAACGGGCAAGTTAAAACGACTGGTACAATTGCTGCTAAAACTTGTACACAGTACCGGTTCGCTGATTGCCGCCACCATATTTACGGCATTGGGCGTTAACATTGTTGCTTCCGACCAATACATGTCCATCGTACTGCCGGGCAGGATGTTCAAACTGGAATATGAAAAGCGCGGACTTGCTCCCGAAAACCTTTCGCGTACCCTTGAGGACTCCGGCACACTCACTTCGCCGCTGATTCCGTGGAATACATGTGGGGCATACATGGCCGGCACACTGGGCGTTGCAACCATCGCCTACCTGCCGTTTACCTTTTTTAACCTTATCAACCCTGTTATTGCCATTATCCTCGGCTTTACCGGTTTATCCATTAAGAAGGTAAAATAACTTTAGTGCCTAAAGTGCGCTAAAGTTTGGAGTACTTGGAGTAAATTTCAAAATGCAAGCACCAAATTTCAATCCTGCCCGTCCGGCAGGCGGGTAAATTCCAAATACTAAAATAAACAAATTCAAAACCACGTCGTTCATTTAAATTGCGTCGTCACTCCGACGACCGCCACTCACACGTCATTTCGACGACGAAGGAGGAGACCTGCCCGAATGCATAAGCAGGCGGGCCTGCCCTGCCGGCAGGCGGGAATCCCCTACTTTGAACGACCGAATTCCCTTATGTCTGCAAGAGGCAGGATGATGCTGAGGAGATTCCCGCCCGTACCGAACGGTACGTTCGGGCGGGCCTCAGTCGTGCCTCCTTCGGAATGACGATGGGGCTTGCTGTAAAAACGATTGTGTGTGGTATTGTCATCCTTCGACTCCCTGCCCTGCCGGCAGGCGGGCGCTCAGAGTGACACGGGCAGTAACCAGCAACCTGATTCCCAAAACCTCTCAACTTCTGAACTTTTGAACTTTGTCAAACTTTCAAACTTTGAACCTCCAAACCTTGGACAACCAGCATCCAGCACCAAGCAACAAGCAACCCCGCCCGTACCTTCCGGTACATTCGGGCAGGCAGCAACCAGTTAAACCAGCACCCCCACTCACCCCTTTCCTTCGGGTGTTCTGTTAAGCCCCAAATCGGCGACCAGTAAATTTTGAAGGCGGGAGGGCTGAATGTTGTATTTTATCTCACCCTTAATGCTGTAAGAAATATTTCCGGTTTCTTCGGAAACCAAAATGGCTATGGCATCCGATATCTCGGTTATGCCCACGGCGGCACGATGACGCAAACCCGCCGAACTTTTTAAATGCTTTTTGGTAACAGGTAAAATACACGAAGCCGCCTTAATGCGGTTTCCGGTAATAATCATTGCCCCGTCGTGCAAAGGACTGTTCTTAAAAAAGATATTCTCAATCAACCTTACGGAGATAATGGCATCGATCAACTGACCCGAATCGACATATTGTTGCAGTTCGTTTTGACGGGTTACCACAATCAAAGCTCCCTGTTTAATTTCACTCATACGATTACAAGCCACTATTATCGGGTCGATATCAAGCTCGTATGTATCTTGAAAAAATTTCTTCATAAACCCCAGCCGGCTGCTGTACTTCTCCCAAAAAGATGTTGTTCCCAGTGTAAAAAGAAACTCCCTTATCTCCGGTTGGAAAATAATGATCAACGCAATAAAACCACCGCTGATAAAAGCCCCGAGAATCTCGGTTAACATGGTCATCTGTAAGGCGTTTACCACTTTCCAAATCAAGAATATGGCAACAATACCCAGCAGGATATTGGTGGCGGCGGTTCCCTTAAGCAGGTTATACGTTGTATAAAGCAGGGCTGCCACCAAAATGATGTCAACCAGATCGTACCAGCGAAAATCGATGAAATTGAGAAAAAGTAATTCCAAGGTTCAGATTTTGGTCAAAAATAGCAAATTAATTGCAAAGGAAACCGTGTCAGCTTAATAAACACTTCGGCAGACAAAAAAATCCATAACGACCGGTTTTTGTTTTATCAACCGGCAATTATCATTTTTGGTTGTTACTGCATGACGAAACCCAGTATTAAATAAAGAACCACCGTAACCGCACCCGTTAAAAGCGCATACGGCAATTGGGTTTTTACATGGTCAATATGGTCGGAGGCGGAAGCCATGGATGAAATAATGGTGGTGTCCGAAATGGGTGAACAGTGATCGCCGAACACACCCCCTCCCAGTGTGGCGGCAATCATCAGGTAAAGATTGACACCGTGTATTTGGGCAATGGGAACCACAATGGACATCATAATGGCAAAAGTTCCCCACGAAGTTCCGGTGGAAAAGGCTATAAATGAAGATATAACAAAGACAAGCGCCGGCAAATATTGCGGGGCGATTAACCCTTCGGTAAAACGGGCTACATAATTGCCCGTTCCCAGTTCGTTACAAACATCACTTATGGAAAAGGCCAGCATCATAAGCAGCGCCAGCGGCATAAGCTCGCCAATCCCTTTCATGGCTATTTCTACCATTTTACGGGTTTTCATAATGCCCTGCATCCTGTATAAAATCATGGCAACAATCAACGACATGGTTACCGAATAAAGCACTGCCGACGACCCCGATCCTTTACCGATAGCCTGAATAATATGATCGAAACCCGAACGGCTTTCCGAAACTTCGCCCCACCCCGTGTATATCAAAGTTACCGGCATCATCACAATCATGGTTAACAACGGCACAACCATGTTCATGCTTTTGGGTACAACACCCTCTTTCATCCTCATTGAGGTTATCTCGTCCGAAATCAACGGTTTTGCATCATCGTTATGCAATTTACCCGTTTCGCGGGTTCGTTTTTCGGCAAGGGCCATGGGGCCGAAATCTTTTTTCGTAACAATAACTATGGTAACCATCAAGATGGTAAGCATGGGGTAAAAGTTATAAAGCAACGCCGATGCCATAACGGGCAACGGATGCTCTATCCCCTGTGTTATCAGCAAACCCATAATAAATGCTCCCCAGGCATTAACAGGGATTAAGATTGAGGAAGGTGCCGAAGTGGCATCGGCAATGTATGCCAGTTTTTCGCGCGGTATTTTTAGTTTATCAAAAACAGGCCGGTAAAGCGTACCCACCGTTAGCGAACTTATACTGGTTTCAATAAAAAGCAATATTCCCGTAATCTGGGCAAAAAGCTGAACCATAATACGGCTTCGGCCGCTCTTTTGCGCATCAAAACGTTTTAACATCGCATTGATGCTGTTGATAAACCCCTGTACTCCTCCCGAATATTGTATGAACATCAGCAGCGAACCAACCAGTGCACTGAACATAATGGTTCGTGTGTTGCCCGCCGACTTAAAAACATTTACAAATCCTTCCAGCGTACCGATGGTTCCGTCAAGCAGGTTCCAGTTGTTAAGTATCAGCCACCCAAGCCATATGCCGGTAACCAGCGAAACATAAACCTGCCTTGTTTTTAATGCCAGCACAATGGCAATAACAGGCGGCAAAATGGAAAGAAAACCGTAATTATCCATGCAATATGTTGTTATGTGGCTAAAATAACAATTACCGCAGTTGGTTTTAATTGGAAAATGAATATTTATTCACCCCGGAATAAAAAATGCTATTTTTATTGTAATTTGCCTCGCAATAATAAATCTTACTTTGCATCGATGCTTTTTTTATAAGCAATAACCATTTATATATTTTATGAAAAGATCCGTATCATTTTTAATGCTCCTTTTGATATCATTGAGCCTTTTTGCACGAAAACCGCTAAAAAAAAGAAAGCATAATGTAAACAGGGCATTAAAAGAAATTGCAGCCTGTTCCGATTTCAGAACCGCCGGATTCGGGTTTTTGGCAACGGATGTAAACACCGGTGAAGTTATTGCCGAATACAATCCGCACATGGCATTAAGGCCGGCTTCCACCCTTAAGCTGCTAACCACAGCAACAGCAACAGAGCTGCTAACACCTCAATACAGATTTATTACCCTCCTTGAATATTCGGGACACCTCGATACCATCCGGCATATTTTACACGGCAACCTGATCATAAGAGGTGGCGGCGACCCTTCGTTGGGTTCAAAATATTTTGAACAAACGACACAACAACTTTTCGACCACTGGAAAGATGCACTCAAAAAACAGGGTATCGACTCAATATCGGGCAGTGTGGTAGCCGATGCGGGCTATTTCAGTTATAACATCGTACCCCCTTCATGGTCGTGGCAAAACATAGGGAACTACTATGGAGCGGGCCCATGCGGGTTAACCATTGAGGACAATATGTACTCCGTTTACTTTAATACCGAAGTTAAAATGGGCGAACCGGCAAAAATTATTGATGTTTCTCCCACAATCCCCGATTTACAAATTGATAACAGGGTAACCGCCGATTCGGTAAATCAAGACAACTCCGTTATTTACGGCGCTCCCTACTGTAACAAACGAATCATTAAGGGAACGTTACCGGTTGGAAGGGCACGTTTTCGCGTCAAGGGGTCAATGCCCGATCCCGCATTTATCGCAGCATGGCAACTCGATTCGGCGCTTGTTGCCGGAGGTATTAAAACAGCAGGTAAACCCACAACGGTTAGATTGTTGAAAGAGGCCGGTATTGCTTTAAACAAACGTATCTCTTTCGACACCGTTTTTTCTCCAACATTATCAGAAATAATTAAACAGACCAATACCCACAGCATCAACCTGTTTGCCGAGCACTGCGCCATTGTTGCAGGCAAACATCTCGGTGCAATACCCCAAACAACGGTCGCCATGGACTCCATAAAATCTTTCTGGGCACAAAAAGGGATGGATACGGACGGGATGCGGCTTACCGACGGAAGCGGACTTTCGCAATACAATGCGATTACAGCTGATCAAATGGTTTTTTTGCTGACATATATGAAAAACAAGAGCAGATACTTTACCGATTATTACAACTCATTTGCCGTGGGTGGTCAAACGGGCACTTTGGAAAACATGTTTTATGATACGCCGGCAGCGGGCAACATACATGCCAAAAGCGGCACCATCGACGGTGTAAAGGCTTATGCCGGCTACGTCACCACAAAGTCGGGCAGAGAAGTTGCTTTTTCGATGATGGTTAACAACTTCAGCTGTTCTTCGCACGAAGCCAAAGCAAAGCTGGAGTATCTGATGGTTGCGCTTTCGGAGTTTAAAAAATAAAAGCATTTAGAATAAATCACACAAAAAACCATAAACAGGCACAAAAAAAAGAGTTGCCCGAAATTTACCGACAACTCTTTTTTTTGTTAACCGAGATAAGACTTTAATATTTTGCTTCTCGAGGTTTGCTTCAACCGGCGGATGGCCTTTTCTTTTATTTGCCGAACCCTTTCGCGGGTAAGGTCAAATTTTTCGCCAATTTCTTCAAGGGTCATGGGGTGTTTACCATCCAGTCCGAAATAGAGGCGTATTACATCCTGCTCTTTTTCCGACAGCGTTGAAATGGCCCTGTCGATCTCCTTACGAAGCGATTCGTAAAGCAATCCTGTTTCGGGGGTGGTAGAATCTTCGCTTTTGATCACATCAATCATGGTGCTATCCTCATCCTGAAGCAAAGGAGCATCCAGCGAAGTGTGTTTACTGCCGTTTTTCATGGCCTCTTTAATATCGGAAACAGGTAGTTTGGTATATTCTGCAATTTCGGCCACCGAAGGCGGACGTTCAAATTCCTGTTCCAAATAGGCAATGGCTTTGTTTATTTTGGTGGTCATCCCGATTTTATTCATGGGAAGTCTTACAATACGTGCCTGTTCGGCCAGTGCCTGCAAAATCGACTGACGTATCCACCATACGGCATACGAAATAAATTTAAAACCGCGGGTTTCATCAAACCGCTGGGCTGCTTTTATCAGGCCGAGATTTCCCTCGTTAATCAGGTCGGGTAAGCTCAGTCCCTGATTTTGATACTGTTTGGCTACCGAAACCACAAAACGCAAATTGGCTTTGGTAAGTTTTTCCAGTGCAACTTTATCGCCCTGTTTTATTCGTCGTGCCAGTTCAACCTCTTCATCGGCGGTAATCAGGTTTTCCTTACCGATGTCATGCAAATATTTATCAAGAGAAGCTGTCTCACGGTTGGTAACTTGTTTTGTGATCTTAAGTTGCCTCATATTGCCGTTTTTAATTTAGTAAAGGTTTTTCTTTTACGAAAGCTTGTCTTAAATGTTTCTGAAAAATGGGAAAACAGTTTAATATTTATCAAATTCATTAACCCAGATAAGATTTCAAAATCTTACTTCTGGAGGTTTGTTTTAAGCGGCGAATGGCTTTTTCTTTGATTTGGCGAACCCTTTCTCTTGTAAGATCAAACTCTTCGCTTATCTCTTCAAGGGTCATCGGATGTTTGCCCTCAAGCCCGAAATAGAGCCTGATAACGGCGGCTTCTCTTTCCGACAATGTTGAAATAGCCCTGTCAATCTCTTTTTGAAGCGATTCGTAAAGCAGCTGGGTTTCGGGGGTAACGCTGTCTTCACTTCTGATAACATCGTACATGTTGTTATCTTCATCCTGAAGCAAAGGAGCATCCATCGAAACGTGACGGCCGGCGTTACGCATGCTTTCTTTAATGGCCTGTTCCGACATTTCGAGTTCTTCGGCAATTTCCGAAACATGTGCCTGACGTTCATGTACCTGCTCGAGCCTTGCAGCCGCTTTATTAATCTTATTGATAGAGCCTATTTTATTGAGCGGCAGTCTTACAATACGCGATTGTTCGGCCAAAGCCTGTAAAATAGACTGACGAATCCACCAAACGGCATAAGAGATAAATTTGAACCCGCGGGTTTCGTCAAAGCGTTGTGCCGCTTTAATTAAACCGAGGTTCCCTTCGTTGATTAAATCAGGGAGGTTTAATCCCTGATTTTGATATTGCTTTGAAACAGATACCACAAACCGCAGGTTGGCCTTGGTAAGTTTCTCCAACGCTTCCTTATCGCCCTGTTTTATCCGTCGGGCCAGTTCAACTTCTTCTTCTGCCGTGATCAGGTCAACCTTACCGATCTCGTGCAAATACTTATCAAGTGATGCGGTTTCACGATTGGTAACCTGTTTGGTGATTTTTAATTGTCTCATTCAATAAAACTGTTATTACTTTGGGAAATGTAGATTACTTATTGTCGTTTCTTCTCTCGGGACGAGGGATTAAAACCTTACGGGAAAGTTTGAGTTTTCCTGTTTTCGGGTCGATACCAATCAGTTTAACCTTAATCTTATCTCCTGTTTTCAACACATCCTCAACATTCTCAATACGTTTCCAGTCGATTTCGGATATATGCAGCAATCCGTCTTTTCCGGGAAGAATTTCAACAAAAGCACCAAACGAAACAATATTTTTAACGGTTCCGAGATAAACTTCGCCCACTTCGGGAACGGCAACGATACCTCTGATGCGCTCTTTGGCAGCCTCAATGGATTGTTTGTCGCTGGAAACAATATCGATAACGCCGTAATTGCCCTCTTCCTGAATGGTAATAACGGTTCCGGTCTCTTTTTGCATCTCCTGGATTACTTTTCCACCGGGACCTATGATGGCACCGATAAATTCTTTATCAACCATCATTTTTTCAATCCTCGGAACATTGTCTTTGTAATCGGCACGGGGTTCGGTAATGGTTTTGGCCATTTCGCCGAGAATGTGTAAACGTCCCTGACGTGCCTGTTCCAGTGCCTGTTCCAAAATCTCGTATCTTAAACCGTCAACTTTTATATCCATCTGGCAGGCGGTAATACCGTCTTCGGTTCCGGTTACTTTAAAGTCCATATCGCCAAGGTGGTCTTCGTCGCCAAGGATATCGGAAAGGACGGCAAATTTTTCACCGTCGGTAATCAATCCCATGGCAATTCCCGAAACGGGTTTCGAGATTTTAACCCCTGCATCCATCAGTGCCAGCGTACCACCGCATACGGTTGCCATTGAAGAAGAGCCGTTTGATTCAAGAATATCGGAAACCACACGGATGGTATAAGGATTTTCTTCCCCGTCGGGGATAACCTGTTTAAGAGCGCGCATGGCAAGGTTTCCGTGGCCCACTTCGCGGCGGCCGACACCTCTGATGGGACGGGCCTCGCCGGTTGAGAACGGCGGAAAATTGTAGTGCAGCATAAAATTACTGTATCCTTCCAAAACAGCACCGTCAATCATCTGCTCATCCATTTTGCTTCCGAGGGTAACGGTAACCAGCGACTGGGTTTCGCCTCTGGTAAAGATGGCCGACCCGTGTGCCGAAGGCAGATAATCCACTTCCGTCCATATGGGGCGTACTTCATCCAGTTTTCTTCCGTCAAGTCTTACACGTTCGTTTAATATTGCATTACGAACCGCTTCTTTCTCCACATCGTGGAAATAACGTTTAACCAGGTTTTCTTTTTCTTCGCGTTCCTCCTCACTCATGGTTTCGAGAAATGCTTCGCGAATTGCTTTAAAGGCATCGCTGCGTGCGTGTTTATCGGGATTACCCTGCAAAGCAAGCTGATAACACTGATCGTAGGTGGCTTTATGAACAGTCTCTTTAAGATCGGGATCGTTGGTTTCGTGGCTATATTCACGTTTAGGGTTGGCTTTTTCAACTTTTGAAGCCAGTTCAATTTGTGCTTTACATTGAACCTTAATGGCATCGTGGGCTACTTTCAGGGCTTCAAGCATAACGGCTTCCGAAACCTCTTTCATTTCACCTTCAACCATCATAATATTATCCATAGTGGCGGCTACTATCAACTCCAGGTCGGCATCTTCCAGCAGTGCATGATTGGGGTTGATAACAAATTCGCCATTGATACGGGCTATACGCACTTCCGAAATGGGTTCTTTAAAAGGGATATCGGAAACGGCCAGTGCCGATGAGGCTGCCAGCGCTGCCAGCGCATCGGGTAACACATCGGTTTCACCCGAAATAAGGGTAATTAAAACCTGTGTTTCCGCATGATAATCTTCCGGGAAGAGCGGGCGCAAGGCACGGTCAACCAAACGGGAGATTAATATTTCGTATTCCGAAGGTCTTCCTTCGCGTTTAAAAAATCCGCCGGGAAATTTTCCGGTAGCGGCATATTTTTCTTTATAATCAACCGATAGTGGCATAAAGTCCACATCTTCTCTGGCTTCCTGAGCCGATACAACAGTTGCAAGCAACATGGTGTTGCCCATTTTAATAACGACGGATCCGTCGGCTTGTTTGGCGAGCTTACCGGTTTCGATGGTAACGGTTCTACCATCCGGTAAATCAAACGATTGTGTGATTAAGTTAAATGACATAATGTGTTATAAGAAATTAATAATTCAGGGGTTTACATAAACACAAAAAAAGGCAATCGTGATAATTGCCTTTTTTTGCATAAGGTTCGCACTTTGACTATTTACGAAGTCCAAGTTCTTTAATAATTGCACGATATCTTTCGATGTCTTTAGCTTTCAAATAATCGAGCAATTTTCTTCTTTTACCTACTAAACGAATGAGTGAACGCTGGGTAAACAAATCTTTTTTGTTTTCCTTCATGTGTTCGGTAAGATGCTTGATACGGAACGTAAACAATGCGATCTGTCCTTCGGCAGAACCTGTATCGTGTTCGTTTTTACCGTACTTTGTGAAAATCTCGGTTTTCTTTTCAGTGCTTAAATACATATCTTTCTATCTTTGTTTTTCTTTTTTCGGGCTGCAAAAATACTAACTATATTTAAACCGCCAAACCTTTTGAGCATTTATTTTTAGTGGTTTCTATCCACAGGCTATAAAATAGTACTCCTTGTTATTGTTATACAAATCATCAAATTGTACCAGTGAGAGGGCTTCTCTTTCTTTAATATAGCCTTTCAGAGTTGATATTTTCATTCCGGCGTTTTCAAAAAAACCGAAAAGGTCTTCGGGTTTGGTGCCGTAATAATCGCTTGCGCCAAGTCCGAATTCGAAAATTACCAACGGCTTATCTCTTTTTATCAAATTGGCAGCACCTTTTAAAACGCCAAACTCGGCTCCTTCCACATCAATTTTAATAAAATCGATTTTTGTTTCCGGCGGAATGAGTTCGTCCAAAACCTTCAGTTCAACATTAATCTCTTCAATATCGGGTTGATTAACGTTATATTTTCGTTTTTTGATACCGCTGTATGCAGGAGCATTTTTAACAAATTGAAATGTTGATGTCCCGTTTTTTTCGGCAAGTGCATAGGGCAAAATATTGGCTTTGCCGTTATATTTCTTTTTCAGATTGTTATACAGGTAAGGAATGGGTTCAAAACCGAAATGGGTTCCTTTTGGCGAACGTTTTAGAATAATATCTAAAATCTCGCCTTTATGACAGCCCACATCAATGCAGTTTGAATCTGCCTTAAGTACCTTGTTCATAATTGATTTTGTAAGCCTGTCGTACTCAAGATTCTTGGTCAGGTCAATATGAAGCAGGTTTAATGTTAATCTGATAATGTTTTTTATATCCATGCCGGTGAGCTGTGATTACCTTTTAAAATAAAGCGGACAAAAGTAGTTTTTTAATTAATGCCATGCGAATGAATTAAAATCATTTAATGGTTGATTCACACAATTCTTTTAATTTTTCAAGATAACCGTTCCAGCTTTTAACGGTTTTTTCTTTTTTGTCGTCATTGATAAGTTTGCTGTGCGAAAAATCCAGACTTGTGGTTAAGGCCTTTTCTTCCAGTTTGAAAACAATTTCCGAATCGAGCCACGCTTCGTACCCGTCAACACATATCCAGCGAAGTTGTTTGTTTTGCTGCAAAGCGACGATCTCCATTTTAAAGTTCAGATCAAATTCAAAGGCAAAAGCAGCTACCGTACCCTCAACCGGCACGGCAATAACCTGCGGAGCAAACCACTTCGACAACAGTTCCTGACGGGTTAACGCTTCAAAAACCTTAACTGCCGGGGCATCTATTTCAATATGTAAAGAAACGGAATACACCTGCGTTAATAAATTTCCTGTTTGCGTTTAAATAGCAACAGCGTATTGATAACGGCATAAATGATAAGAACAAATCCCATAAAATAGTTAACCAGTCCCAGCGACTCACTGCTGACATTCATAATACTGAACCCCGAAACGATATACGAAATGCCCAACAAAACATATAACCACAAAAAATCTTTATTCCGTTTGTTTAACAATCCCGATGTAACCATCAATGTTCCCATAACGGCAAGCCAAAACGAGAAAATAACCATATAAAATTCGTTGTTACTGTTGGGGTATGTAAAAATAATGAGGCCGCTAAAGCCGTCTATTACCATCTCCGTAATTATCTCCCTGGAAATATTTTCGTCAAAATGCAACAAAATATAAACAAGTGTTAATCCGGCTGACGATAAAGCCGCCACGCCAAAATAAAACGAAAGCCCGTTGATATTGCTTTTCAGGCTGACGGCAATAAACCCTAAAATAAGGAAGAGGATGTTTCTTCCGGTTCTGTATCCTAATTTCATAACATAATTTTTAAAAAAACAAATGTAGAGAAAATGACCGAAACAGGTATAAAATGAACCTACGGAAATACACCACTGATTACCTGTACGCCATTTTATCCAAAATACCGCTGCCAAATTCTCACCCGTATCTGCCGGATACTTTCCAAAACCAACCGAATTCTAATTCGTGCTTGCGCAAGGGGCGGCCACACCCTATTTTTGATTAAAAATCGCTAAAAAATCAAATCTATGAAAACTTTAACTTTTACCATCATTTTTGTTTTTTTATTTTCCGGATTAACCGCTCAGGTTGCAATCAACACCGACGGAAGTACTCCCGATCTTTCTGCCATGTTAGACGTAAAATCGGACACATCCGGAATTTTAATTCCCCGTATGACCGCAACTCAACGCGATGCCATCACCTCTCCCGCCGAAGGACTAATGGTATATGTTACCGACGACAGTACCTTTTACTACTATGCCGGTACCCAATGGGTCTGTTTTTCAACGGTAACCTCAATTAACGATCTGACAGACGGCAAGTCTGATAACGACGGCACAAACAACGGGTCTTCCGTGTTTTTAGGCATTGGGTCAGGTTCCCATGATGACGAAAGCAATAACATGAATACAGGGCTGGGTTACGGTGCACTAAACCAGAATTCAACAGGACATGAAAATAGTGCAACCGGTTATGAAGCACTTTTTCATAACACCACCGGTTACTGGAATACCGCAAACGGAGTATATACACTCCAAAACAACGAACAAGGTTACCGCAATATAGCTGTAGGATATGCTGCTTTATTAGAAAACACAAACGGATATTACAATGTTGCAAACGGTGCTTTTTCATTATATCATAACTCTACCGGATACAAGAATGTGGCTTCGGGCGATTGTGCTCTTAACCATAACACCACCGGAAATAACAATGTTGCCATAGGTACCTATGCTCTGGACTCAAATCAAACCGGAAATAACAATGTAGCGGTGGGTATAAGTGCACTTTATAATAATATCGATCGCAGTAATCTTGTGGCTGTTGGCGATTCGGCACTCTTTAACAACGGTACGGGAGCAACAGGATCTACCCAGGCTTATTACAATACCGCCATAGGATCAAGGGCATTATTTTCAAATACCGTTGGATATAAAAATACCGCAACCGGTTACCGGTCATTATACTACAATACAGAAGGAAGCAATAACAGCGCATTTGGCCTTTATAGTTTGTTTAAAAACAGCAGCGGATACAACAACATGGCTTTTGGTCCTTATAGCCTATACAACAACACTACCGGATACTGCAATACGGCTATGGGCCGTTCTGTTCTGTACCACAACACTACCGGTACTCACAATGTGGGATTGGGTTTCAGGGCCCTTTATAAAAACGTTACCAATTCCGGCCTGGTAGCCATCGGCGATTCCGCCCTTTTTAATACAGGTGATCTGTCATGTACAGCACAGGGTAACACAGGAGTAGGAGCCAGATGTTTATTATCAAACACAATGGGAGAAAACAACACAGCCATAGGACAAAAAACGATGTACAGCAACACAACGGGAGATTATAACACGGCAGTTGGAAAAGATGCCCTATACAACAACACCACCGGAAATAGCAATGTAGCAGTGGGTATAAATGCACTTTACAACAATGCCAACAGTAGCAATATTGTTGCTATTGGTGACTCTGCACTCTTTAACAACGGTACGGGAGCAACAGAAGTTTTCGAAGCTCATTACAATACCGCCATAGGATCAAAGGCATTATTTTCAAATACCGTTGGATTTAAAAATACCGCAACCGGCTACCAGTCATTATACAACAATACAGAAGGGTACGAAAACAACGCATTTGGCTACCAGTCATTATACGATAATACAGAAGGATACGGAAACAGCGCATTTGGCAATGGTAGTTTGTATAGAAACAGCAGCGGATACTACAATGTAGCTTTTGGTACTTTTAGCCTATACTGGAACACTACCGGATACCGCAATACGGCTGTGGGTTATTCTGCTATGGCACACAACCGTACCGGTAATCGCAATGTAGGATTGGGTTTCGGTGCCCTTAATAAAAATATAACCAATTCCGACCTGGTAGCCATCGGCGATTCCGCCCTTTTTAATACAGGCAAACTGTATAGTCCGGCACCGGGTAACACAGGAGTGGGAGCCAGATGTTTATTATCAAACATATCGGGAGATCATAACACAGCCGTAGGACAAAAAACGCTGTACAGCAACACAACGGGACATTATAACACGGCAGTTGGAAGAAATGCCCTATACAGTAACACAACCGGAAAAAACAATACAGCCATTGGTAGCAATGCCGGATATAACTGTAATGGCGACGGAAACGTTTTTATAGGCAGAAATGCAGGATACTCTTATTCTGGCGACAGCGCTTTGTATATTGATGATGCCAACAATAGTATTCCGTTAATCTATGGAGATTTTAACTCCAGAAGACTTGGGTTTGGGACTAAAACCCCCGGTGCAAAACTTGAGATAAACTCAAATTCCGGAGAATCACCCTTACGGGCAAGGATTAACAACTCTACAAAATTAAGAGTACACCCCAACGGCAGCGTTTCTAT